>DVKW01000043.1 GCA_018715855.1 Candidatus Galligastranaerophilus intestinigallinarum | reverse complement strand
ATATTTAAAAGAAGGTTTCTTTTCAACTCTAACTTTTGTAGATTTTTCATCTGACAGCAAAACTTTTATCGCAAAAGAAAAAATGGGTTCAAATAAATTTGGGCTTTATGAAACTTTCGTTTGGCTTTATTACATAACAGATGAACCGAGAGAACTAAATTCCTGTTATATGAACAACCTTGAATTTGCAAATGAAATGAAAGCTTTTGAATCCTTGCAGGAAGATAGTTTAGGTTCAAATTCCCCTTTTAATATAGAAGATGAAGGAAATTTTGATTTTGATTTTAATAAACTTCAAACCCCGCCAAATTCGGCTCTCAATTTAAGCACGCCCCCAAATAATTCTTTAGCGCAAAATAATTTAGCCCCAATAAATAACGGGGAAAATCAAAAAGGAACGGTTGGCAAAAATGAATATGATATGAATTGGATGTTAGAAAATGTTACCAATTTAGACCGCAAAAAAACAGGGGTTGATTACGGAATGAAAGAAGAGGACATTCCAAAAATTGATTACAGAGAAATAAGAAATTTTATTAAAGCCGTTTGGAATGAAGATTCTAAAACAAGCCCTGTTAAATCAAGGTGGTATAATAAAGTTCCCGTTGATTTCAGGGTAGATGACACATATAACCCCAAAAAAAGCAAAGGGTTTGGGGTTCGCTTATCACTTTTAAATGAAATGATAAAAGCTTATTGGTTTGACAGGTCAAACCTTATTTTAAATTATATAAGGTGGGATCTAAACCCCTTAGGGTTTAATGCAAACAATAAAAATGAAATTGTTGTTGTAGCATTTGCATACGGCAAAAATGGCGAAAAAATTTCTCTGGGAAATTGGGGAGTTGACATAACTAACGGGCTTCCAAGGCTAATTCCAAATGAAGAAAATGTTCAAATTGAAGCAAACGCTTTTTATATAGTAAAAAAATTGAACAATTAAAACTTCAAATGGTGGGCGATACAGGGCTCGAACCTGTGACCCCTTGAATGTCGTTCAAGTGCTCTACCAACTGAGCTAATCGCCCGAAATATATACACCTTATTTTACCGTTAAAAAATTAAAGTTCAAGAAAATCTGCCGTAAAGGGATATTTTTCTCTTGCTTCACCGAAGCCAAAAAGGTCATATCTTCTGCCGTCAGATGAATCCATTATAACAAAACCTGAATTGCTGCCGTTTTTTGTTCTTTCATCAATAAATTCAGAAATTGCCCTTTGTCTTTCTTCTTTATTCAAACCTTTTTCTTTTATTTCTCTGTGAAGTTTTTTAGCAGGTTCAATATCAGAGCCTGTGCAGTAATAAATTGCATCTCTTGCGGTTAAACGGTACATTCCCGCTTCTTTCATATAATCTTCGCCCATTGAAGTATTTGGCTCTTTGTAATCTTTAATTGCTTTTTTTGCCGAAAAAAGCATTTTCATTTGTTCGGATACGGTATAAGTTCTAAAGTCATCTTGCCTGTTAAAAACATCTTCCACTCTTTTTGCTTTTAAAAATTTCTTTTCAATCGGCTTTTGAACAGAGTTTTCAGATGACAAATAAGCCTTTAAAATTCCTGTGAATGATACCTGCATTTTAATTTTCCTAAGCTAAATATTTTTAAGTAAATTTATAAAACTTGAAAAATTTAAATTTTGCCATAAAGGTCATAATCTGAAAAATCAGTTACTTCAACATCATAAATATCCCCCGGGGTTAAGGGTTTATCTGTTTCAATGTAAATTAAACCATCCACATCTGGCGCATCTTTATATGTTCTTGCAATTGTAAGCCCGTCAGATTGAATTGTTTCAACAATAGAGGGAATTTTTTTGCCTATCATTTTTGAATTTAATTCGTTTGAAATTTCTTTTTGAAGTTTTAATATTGTTTCTTTTCTTTTTTGTTTAACCTTCTTTGGCACTTGCGGTTTTAAATTATATGCGTATGTATTTTTTTCTTTTGAAAATTCAAAAACACCAAGCCTGTCAAATTTAACATTTTTTACAAAATTATAAAGATGTTCAAAATGTTCTTCATTTTCTGTTGCGTACCCTGTAATTAAAGTTGTTCTGACTGCAAGCCCGTCTATTTCATCTCTTAATTTTTTAACAAAATCTTCACCGTTTATAATGGGCCTTCTCATTGCCTTTAAAATTTCTGGGTGAGAATGTTGAAGGGGAATATCAACATATTTAACCACACGGTCAATTTCTTTATACGCTTTTATTAAACCTTTTGTAAAATTTGTGGGGTATGTGTATAAAATTCTAATCCAGCTTAAATTTTGAATTTTATCAAGTTCATATAACAGTTTATCAAGCGATGGTTTATTGTATAAATCAATTCCATAGCTTGATGTATCTTGTGCGATTAAAACAATTTCATTAACCCCTTTATCTGCCAAATTTTTTGCTTCTGCCACAATATTTTCAATGGGGCGAGAGGTAAATTTTCCCCTTAGTTTCGGAATAACACAATATCCGCAAGAATAATTGCACCCTTCGGCTATTTTTATATAAGAACTTGCGCCAACTGTTATCTGCGCCCTTTGGGTGTTTTCAGGGTATATACAATGGGGGGTTTCCGTAACATAATAAAATTCCTTGTCCATATCTAAAAGGCCTGCAATTTTATCAATGTCTGATGTTCCAATGAACCCGTAAGCTTCTGGAATTAATTTTTTTAAATGTTTTTTGTGTTTTTGGGGCAAACACCCCGCAACAATAACTTTTTTTCCCGTATCTATAAAATCAAAAATGCTTCTTACACTTTCTTCTTCCGCATCAAAAATAAAAGAACAGGTGTTTACAATAATATAATCGCAATCAGGGTCGTATGCGTCCAAAGTAATTTCATAGCCTTTTTCTAAAAGCTTACCTGAAATTAATTCTGTATCTATTAAATTTTTAGCACACCCGTGGTGAACAATTGCAACTTTTTTCATAGTAAAAGTTTTAACAAAAAAATAAAATTCGGGCAATTATTTAACCCATTTTGTTTTAATTGTTATATAAAAAAAGAAGGAAGGTTTTATATGTTAAATACTGTGCCAAATACAGCCGCACAAACAACAACTCCCCAAATGGCTCTGCCCGATGCTTCAGATAATGCTTCAAGCCTTGTTGGATATAATATTAACAATTATGTTTTTGGCGACCTGAACGGCACAGATACATATACCCCAAACAGCCAAAATCAAACAGTTCAAAATAACCAAATGAACCCTAATGCAACAAACCCCATTACAAACAAAAAAACAAACCCCATATTGGGAATTTTAGGGCTTGGCGCTCTTGTTGGGGCGGGTTACATTGGAATTAAAAAAGCAAAAGGGCAAAAAATTACTTTGCCTAAATTTGAAACAATTAAAACAACAATTACCGATTTTTTAAATAAATTTAAAAAAGAAGCCCCAAAAAAAGCTTAATCTGGGTCAAATAGCCTAAAATTGGGCATTTTAGTTGAAATTTTACAAAAAAACATTATATTTAAAATATGAAACGTTTTTTTGTAATTGCCGTTATCTTTTTAACTTTCAATTGCGCCTATGGAGCAATTGATGATAATGTTGACTACGATTTTATAAACAATGCATTTACAAACCCAAACCCCACAACAAATAAAGAATTTGAAGATGTTATGAATAAATTGGAAAACCCGAAAGAAGGCGTTTTTACAAAAATTTTCAAATTCTTTGAAAAAGACAAAATAAAATATGATAAAGAATTAAAAACAAGGTTTGAAAACCCAAACAACCAACCTGCAAGAATTAAAGATGTTCCTGAAGAAAAACCCACAATTTTAATAACCGCAGAAAGCTATGATTTTAAAGGAAACAAAGTAGATGTGGGGTATTATCAGGTTGAATTTAAAAAAGAAAACGGAAAATATTTTCTTGAATTAATGCAAGGCGCAAACAAACACATTGCAACCTTAATTGCAAGAGAAATTGATGAAGACGAAAAAGCCCCATCTATTGTATATGGAAGGGCAGAAGCCACAAATAACGGCTATATAAAAGTAATATACGCTAATTTGGATGTAACATTATTAGGGTTTTTAAAAGTTAAAGAAGAACCAAAACAAGGGTTTGAGGCCATTTATTAACTTATTTAATTAATTTGAACCGAAAAGCTTTTTTTGTTATCATTTCTTTAGTATTTGGAGTCAAATAAAATGATAAACGGAAAAAAGATAGTTGTTGTCATGCCTGCATATAATGCGGAAAAAACGCTTGAGATTACCTATAAAGAAATTTACAGAGATTTTGTAGATAAAGTTATTTTGGTTGATGATAATTCATCAGACAACACAAAAGAAGTTGCAAAAAACTTAAACATTACAACCATTGTTCACAAAAAAAACTTAGGCTACGGGGGAAACCAAAAATCTTGCTATTTGGCAGCCCTAAAAGAAGATGCCGACATTGTGATTATGGTTCACCCCGATTATCAATATACGCCAAAATTAATCCCTGCAATGGCTTCTATGATTGCATTTGGCGAATATGACACGGTTATTGCATCAAGAATGCTTACAAATTCTGCCCTAAAAGGCGGCATGCCTTTGTATAAATTCATTGCAAATAAATGCTTAACTTTGTTTCAAAACATTTTTATGGGGCAAAATTTGTCTGAATACCACACAGGTTTTAGGGCATTTTCAAAAGATGTTCTAAAAGCATTGCCCTTAAAAGAATGCGACAATGATTTTGTTTTTGATAATGAAATGCTTGCTTTAATTTTTTACTATGGCTTTTCTGTTGGTGAAATATCTTGCCCCACAAAATATTTCCCCGATGCAAGCTCTATTAACCTAAAAAGGTCTATTAAATATGGCTTTGGCGTTTTAGGCGTAAGCCTTTCATATTTTCTTGCAAGGCTTTCAATATTTAAAACAAAAATTTTCAGAAAAGACGCTAAAAAACTTGATATGAACGATAATATAGAATATTATCACCACGAATAATAAAAACAAAAGGCGCCTTATTAAAGGCGCCCTACATTTAGTTATTCTCTTTTTCTCCGTAAAAATACTAATTCTTTTTTAATCCAACAAGGCTTCTAAAATTGATGCATTTTTTGTTGCTAATGTGTTTTCTCTGATTTTTGACCTGTGGATGTATGTTCTTAATGCTTCTCTGATTAATTCTGAACGTGAACGATTTTCACCTTCTGCAATTTGGTCGATTTCATCTAAAAATTTTTCGGGCATTGAAATTAAAACTCTTGCCATTTTCTTATTCTCCTTATTAATTATTTCTCTCTAGTTATTGCTTTTGGGGATTTTGTTTTTTCCTCTCGTACTTATATAAAGAATTTTTATTTAAAAAAATTGCCTTTTTTATATTATTTTTATATATTCTATGTTACAAAACTTAATAAACCCTGAAAATGCACAATTAAAGCCTGTTTTTTAAAACAGGCTTTTATAATTTAAACTGTATTTTTTTA
>DVKW01000042.1 GCA_018715855.1 Candidatus Galligastranaerophilus intestinigallinarum | reverse complement strand
TGATCAATCCGTAAGTTCACTTTTTGGGTTTGAAAAGGAATATAAAACGTATTAATGCTTGATGAATTAAAAAAAGAACTGGAAAATTGCACAAAATGCCCATTGCATTTGGGCAGAAACAAGCTCGTTTTTTCAGACGGTTCTGAAAATGCCAAAATTATGCTTATAGGAGAAGCCCCCGGAGCTGATGAAGACAAATTGGGGCTTCCTTTTGTAGGCCGCGCGGGCAAATTTTTAAATGAATTATTGGAAAAAGCGGGAATAGACAGAAAAAAAGACCTATACATTGCAAACACAGTTAAATGCAGGCCGCCGGAGAACAGAAAACCCTTACCAAATGAAAAAATAGCCTGCGAGGGTAATTTATTCAAACAAATTGAAGTGGTAAAACCAAAAGTTATAATTTTATGCGGTTCAACGGCAGTTGAAACGTTTATAAAAGATAAAAAACTTACAATCACAAAAATAAGAGGGCAAGTTTTTGAATATAAAAACGGCATAAAGCTTGTTCCCATTTTTCACCCTTCATATCTTTTAAGAAAACATTCAACAGAGCCTGATGCCCCAAGGGCATTGACTTTAAAAGATTTAGAAATGGTGAAAGCTATGGTTTAAGTTGTAAAGAAACTGTAAAAATTAGCCAAAAAGCAGACTTTACGCTAAAATAAATGTTATTAACAGGGATATTTTCTAAGAGATTGGGCTAAATTAAGTTATGAGCATGAATAATAATTTAGAGGTAAAAGTTAGCGAATTAACGGATGTTATTAAGGGTTTATCAAACAAGCCTTTTGTTGAAGCATCCGATTTAAACAATGTTTTAAACAGTTTTGTTAAACGGGTTGAAGATTCAAACGAACTTAACATTAATAAAATTACCGATGAAATGTCAGAGGCTTTAATTAATGCCTTAAATGAAAAATACAAAGATATTCAAGAAAGGCTTTCTTTATTTGAAGAATTTGCCGCTTCGATTGAAAAAACGGTTCAAAATTCAAAAACAGATTCTGAAATTACAAGAATTTTAAACGATATTGAAGCGCTTCATTCTAAAATGAATTCTCAAGAGCTTCAAACAGAAAATTTAATTAAAGCGTTTGATTCAATTAAAAATTCAACAAGCGCAGGGCAAGTTTCAAGGCTTGCTGATGAAATTGTTTCAATTTCAAAATCATATGATGGCATTGTTGAAGTTTTAAATAATAATTTCCAAGAATTTTTAAGAAGAGTTGAAAATTCAGGTAACAGAGAAGACATTCAACGCTTAAGATATTTTATGGAATCTGTTGAAAACAACCAAAATGTTTTGGTTTCTGCAATGAATGCAGTGAATGACAAGCAAGATGAAATTAAAAACCTTGTTAAACAATCATCTTCCGCCCAAACAACAGAAAGATTTGATTATATTCAAAATGCAATTAATCAATTAAATAAAACCATTATTGATACAACAACAAAAGCAGACCTTGAAATTATTGCAGATAAAATTAACCAAACCCAAGGCCTTATAAGTGAATTTAAACGCCAATATACAGATGACAATGAAGATGGCATTAAAACCGTTTTTCAGGGGCAGTTAAACAACATCATAAGCAAATTGGAAAGCATTAAGCTTGAAAATAATTCAAACGTTAATGAAGATATAATAAGGCTTTATAATTCAATTGCAGAATTTAAAGATAATGTATATTCAGCCATAAATACTCAATTAAACGATGTTATAGCTTCAATGGATGTTCAATTCGATAAAATTTCAAATTCGGTTGTAAATTCCACTCTTGATAACAATGAAGCCATTAACAATCTTACAGATGAAGTTCAAAAAGCCAAAAATTCAATGCAAGAAGGCTTGAACGAAAGATTTTCAACCGTAAAAGAAGAAATTCAAAAACAAAACAGAGAAAATGCAATAACAATTGTTAATTCTCTAAAAGGCGAATTGGAAATTTTAAAAGATGGCCTAAATTCATTAAGCAATAATGAAGACATTCAAAATTTAGCAAATGCAATAGATGGCCTAAAATCAAACTTAGATATTGATACCCTTTTAATTCAAATAGACCAAATTAAATCATCATTGGATTTTACCCCCATAAAAGAACAAATTGAGCTTTTAAATAAAGATGAAACCATTAATTTAATTAACCAAAAAATTGATAAACTTCTTGAAATTTCAAATACGGAAAGACTTTTAGATAAAATAGATGAAGTTTCATCCTCAATTAACCCCGATAACTTATATTCAGCCCTAAATTCAATTAACGATAAAATTGACTTTTCAAGTTTGGATGAAAAATTAAACTTCATCAGAAGCTATTTAACAGATGGCTTAGATAATAAAATTTCAAACTTAAATGAAAGATTAAACCTTGTTGAAAACATTGGCGAAGAGCTTGTTTCAATTAAAAATTTAGATTATGCCCTAAGTGAAATTAAAGCTTCAATTGAAGAAAACTTAAGGCTTTATAATGAAAAACAAAATGAAGACAGAAAAACCCAAGAAGACATTAAAGATGCACTAAAAACAATTTATGAAAAGCTGCAAGATGAATATAAACTTGATGATATCAGAAACAGCTTAAATTCCATTAAAGAAAATATAAATTCAAACAGCTCGGGTGAATTTGACCCTCAAAACTATGAAAATGCAATTTTAAATTTAAGTGAAAATATTTCTTCAATTCAAGAAATTAAAGCCTTAATTGAAAATCTTTTCCAAAAATACAATGAAAGCCAAAACGAAAACGGCCAACATTCAAATGAAATAAAAGAAGCAATTAATTCTCTTTATAATTTAGTGCAGGATGACAACAAATTAAACGAAATTAAAAACCTTGTAAATTCAATTAAAGAAGAAATTAATTCAAACGCTTCATCTGAAAACAATTTTGAAGAAATTAAAAATTCGTTCATTTCATTAAATGAAAATATTGAAAATATAAACAAAAAAATTGAAGATACAAGAAGTGAAAATTCAACTTCAATTCAAAGGGTTATAAATTCAATAAATGAATTACAAAGCGATGTTCAGCCAACTTCATCCAATACAAACAACATTGATTTTGTAAGCGAATTATATGAAGTTGCAAATTCAATCAGAGATGATATTAATTCTCAAGGCTCAAGATTAACAGGCTCTGTTATTGAGCTTCAAGCAGAAGTTAAAGATGTTCAAACAAACGTTAAAGAAGACCTCAACACCTTTGGCGGCTTTGTTCAAAACAAAATTGAATCTTTAGATGAAAGCTTAATTAATTCAATTAATGAAATTACGGATAAAATAAATCTTTTAAATATTCCTTCAAATTCTTTAAATGAAACAAAAATTCTTGAATTAAAAGAACAAATGGAAAATATATCCGATTTAATCGGAAAAATTTTGGAAAACCCCGTTTCGGAACAATTAAACAATTTGGAACAAAGCATTTTATCCTGCAATATAGATAATTCCAACATTACAAAAGAACTTGTTCAACAGGCGCAAAGCTTAATTTTAGATAACATTCAAGCTTTGAAGGGTTCAATTTTATCTGATAACAAGCAGGCTTCCTTTAATGAAATTTTAATTCCTCTGTTTGATGAATTTGAAACAAGATTGAATGAAAAAATAGTTTCTCTTGAAACTTTGGTTGAAGAAACCGGCAAAACCGGCAATTCAAGCCTTCAAGATACTTTGTTAAATGAAATCAGGCAAACAAAAGTTGAAATTCAAAACCAAACAAAGCTTATAGCAGATAGCGCAAACGAAGTGCAAAAAGCAATTTTGGGAGAATTAATCAAAAACCAATTAAATGAAATGCAGTTGGACAGTGTTAATTATCTGAAACAAGAAAGCGAGCTTTTAACTTCATTTATAACAGAAAACCTTGATGTTCAAACAAAAGAAATTGTTTCAAAATTTGCGCAAATTATAAACGCAAAAGAAAATTCAGAAGCAAGAATAAACTTAATTAAAACCACAACAAGCAATATTTCCGATATTTTAGAAAATTCCGAACAAATTAAAAACGATTTTCTTTCGTTTAATTCTAAAATAGAAGAAATTTCAAACCTTTCAAACGTTTTAAATTCTTCAATTGAAGAATTAACAAATAAACTTGGCATGGAATTTGGTTCAATAAATTCAAATTTGGATGAAAAGCTTAATTCCTTCGATTCAAAAATTAAAGAAATTTTAAACGAAAACAATGCAAACTTAATGGAAAAATTAACTTCCATTATAGATTTTACAAACGAAATAAATTCAAAACTTGCAAATGCCGAAAATAAAAGCGATCTTAGCATTGAATTTTCAATTAATTCGATAAATGAAAATATTAAAGCCATAGAAGCAACATTAAAAGAACAAATTGAAAAAAATTCATCCAACTTGGAAGATAAATTAATTTCAATTAACAATTCTTTTGAATTTTTAAAAGAAAAAATTGAAAATTCATCAGATTCCAATACTGCTTCTTTTGAAAACATTGAAAATGCAATTAATTCAACAAGCGCAAATTTGGAAGTTTTGAAATCAGATTTAAAAAATGTTGCAAGTGAAAACAAAAAAGAATTGTTAAATACAATTCAAGGCTTAATGGAAGCCGTTAATTCAATTGAAGCAAACATCCAAAATTCGGCTTCAAGAGAAAATGAAAACCCGAAAGAAATTTTAGATAACCTTAAATCGGAAATAAATTCTTTATTAACAAGCCTAAATAATTCCAACAGGGCAGACTTTACGGAAACTAAAGAAAAAATCGGCGAATTAAAAAATGAAATTGAAAAAACCCAAGAAGAAATCAAAGCTTCATTTGCTGATGAAATGAACAATTTAAAAACAGGGTATGATATTTTAATCGGAAATGTCAACAACATTAAAACCGCTCTGGATAGTACAATTTCAGCTGAAACTTATGATATAAAAGAACAAAACAACAAATTAATTGATGATATTAATTCAATTAAAGAAAGCCTTGAAAATTCAATCAATAAAGCAGACCTTAACCTTAAAGATTATTTTGATGATACAAAAAGAAGCGTTAATTCAATTCAAGCCTTTATTGAAAACTTAAATGAAACCGCAAAAACAAACAAAGAAGATATTGAAACTTCAATTCAAGAATTGAAAGCTGAAAATATTGAAGCTAAAAACGATGTTGAAAATAAAATCCAGCAGCTTTTAGAACAAATTTCAAATAATGAAAATATAGAAACCATAAATGAAGATGACCTGCAAAAGCTTAAAGAAGCCTTAATTCAAGAGTTTGAAAATCTTTCGTCTTCTAAAAATGAAGTTTTATACAATGAACTAAAAACCATTTTTGATGAAGAAAAAATAGAAGGCATTAAAAATTCAATTGTATATGCTTTGAATAATTCTTCAGATTCAAGAAAAAACGGCATTATAGAAAAAATTGAAGAAAACACAAATAATATAAATGAAAATATTGATAATGCCAAAAACCAAATAAATTCAATAAAAGAAAATATAATTTCATCAATCGAAAATAAAGAAGAATTAATTCAAAATTCCATTTCAAACCTTAAAAATGACGTCCAAAACGCTAAAAATGAAATAAGCAATAATGCTCAAGGCTTAATTGACCAATTAAAACAAGAAATGGAAGATATTAAAGCTTCTTTAACTTCTAAAATAAGCGCAAACGACAACAGCGAACTTATAGAAACATTAATGAATTCCTTTGAAGAAAAAATGCAGGAAAAAGTTTCTGTATTAGAAGGCGTTATTGATAATTCACTTAATAATTTGGATGAAAAAACAATTGAAGCAATAAACAGAACAAATGAAGACTACAAAAAAGCGCTTGATAACAGGGTAGATTTCATAATAGAAAAGCTTCAAGCAGAATATGAGGATAAATTAACCGATATTCAAAAATTAATTGATAATAGAATTTATGAAATAATAAACCACAATAATGAAATTATTAAAGATGAGTTAAAATTAAGGGCAGATTCCACTTTAAATGATATTTCAAAAGAATTTACAAACAAATTTGCAAAAATTGAATCTGTTTTAATTAAAAATGAAGAAGAAACGGAAAATGGCGAAAACAAAGGCTATACTTTGGCAGATGTTGAATCCGACATTGCAAAAATAAGGCTCAACTTAGAAAAAAATAATAAATTAACAAACTTTAAAGAATTTGCCGCAAGGCTTGTTGAACTTAAAAACATAAACCTTGAAAACGCCAAAATTTCAAGAGTAATTGGTTCTGATATCATGCGTTTTGATTCTTGGCTTAAAAATGCAACTGCAAAAATAGACCTTTTGGCTGCTAAAATTGAAAAATCAGAAAAAATTAAAATGGAAGACCTTAAAACAAGGTTAATTCAATCCGAAAAGAACCAAGCAATGCCCCAAAAGCTTGAAGAAGCAATTATGGCAATTTACAAAAAATACAGAGTGCAAGAAACCAAAATCGAAGATATGATAAATAAAATGGAAGCTTTCACTCAAAAACAATCAGATACTTTCGATATCAAAGAATTTATTGATTTATTCTACGATAATACGAAAAAACAAGATAACTTGATTAGCCGAATGGATGGCTTAGAAGACAAGATGGATTATATGCAGGCAAAAATTGACCATATAATTTCATCTTGCATAGATGAATAGATGAGTTTAAATGCCTTTCTTAATTTTAGAAAGGCATTTTTTTATAAGATAATTGAAAAATGGAAAAACCAAAATTCGAGTTTTTGTTGAATAAAACATCTTTTGAAGAAGAAATTTTATTAAAACTTAATTCATCAAACCCAACTAAAATTTCTGAAATTAATTTTGAAGCTACAAATTTTGACTTTGATGCTAAAAATTTTGAACTTATTATTTCAGAAAAAAACAAAAAGCCTTTTTCAATTCCTTTTAACAATAAAAATTTAACACTGAATAAATTTATTAAATTTTTAAATGAAATGGAGATGGCAGACGAACCTTTAATTTTTTATATTTTTGACAGAGGAATTGAATATTTAATTTATTATTCAAAAATAAATAAAATATTGGCAAGGTTTTTTGTTTTAAGCACAAGGGAACTTTATAAAAAAGAACAATTAGGAAAAATTTTAAATTATTCATATCTTGAAGCAGAAATTTTATTGGACGTTATTTTAAATAAAAACCTTTTAATTAAAAAGCTTCATCTTGTTGCGGAAGAAATTTGCAAAAAATTTGATAATATTGCTTTTTTTGAACAATAATTTATTCATATTTAAGTTTATAATTTAACATAATATCGGGTTCAAATTTTTTAATTTTAAGGTCGTATGCAATTAAACTTTCATCAATTTTTTTGGGGTTAAAACCGTCTATAAAGTTAATTCCCCCGCCTAAAATTTTAGGGGCAACAAAATGGTAAATTTCATCAACGCATTTTTCTTTTAAAAAGGCAGAATTCAAGCCCCTTCCTGATTCAATTAAAATGGAATAAATTCCCATATTAAATAAATTTTCTAAAAGTTCATCCATATTTAAAAAGCCGATTTTTTCAATGTGGCTTGGGCATTTTCTTTTTGTGTTATCAATTAATATAATTCTTGTGCCGTCATTTTCAAAAACGTTGTAATCAAAGGGAATTTTCCCTTTTCTATCCATAATAATTCGAATAGGGTTAATCCCCCCTTTTATTCTTGATGTTAATTTGGGGTTATCTGATAAAACCGTATTAGAGCCTGTAATAATTGCTTGATAGAGGCTTCTTAATTTCATCACTTCTAATCTTGAATTATCGCCTGTAATCCACTTTGAATTATAGTTTTCAGTTGCAATTTTAGAATCAAGTGTTGTTGCTGTTTTAAGCGCAATATAGGGAATTTTTTTTGTTATATTTTTGAAAAAAACCTTGTTTAATTCATCCCCTTCTTTTTCTAAAACGCCGCCTATAACTTCAATTCCAGCTTCTTTTAATTTTTTTACTCCGTTTACTTTCGGGTTTTTATCAAATGAAGAAAAAACCACCCTTTTAATTTTTTTCTCTATTATTAAATCAGCACAAGGGGGTGTTTTTCCAAAATGCGAGCAGGGTTCTAAATTAACATAAATGGTTGCGCCTTCAAGGTTTTCTTTTGCATTTAAAATGGCGTTTCTTTCTGCGTGAAATTCGCCGTATTTTTTATGATAACCTTTTGAAATTATTCTTCCTTCTTTAACAATTAAAGAACCTACCATCGGGTTTGGAAGAACATCATTTTTCCCTTTTTTTGCAAGAGAAAAGCACATTTTTATATATTTTTCATCACTACTTAAAGCCATTCATTTTACCCAAGCTTTCTACAACCTGAATGATTGCAGGCGTTAAAATGACGGCAAATGTTGCAGGCAGCAAAAATAAAACCAAAGGAATTGTCATTTTTGTGCTTGCGGCAGAAACCAAAGCTTCCAGCCTTTGTTTCCTTTTTGTTCTCAGGCTGTCTGCAGAAATTGCAAGAGAGGATGATATACTTGCGCCCATTTTATCTGCCTGAATAATGATTGCAACAAAAGATTGAATATCTTTATTATGAACTCTTTCGGATAACCCTCTTAGGGCATCTTGTTTTGAAACACCCGATAAAATATCTTTTGCAATTCTGTTAAATTCAGCACCAACTTCAGGCGAAAAATTTGTAAATTCTCTTCCAACCCTTTCAATTGCGCTATCTATGCTTAACCCCGCTTCCACACAAACGCAAAGAAGGTCTATTGCATCGGGGAAGAATTTTTCAAAAGCCTTTTCTTTCTTTTTAATTCTTGTGTTTAAGTTCCAAGTCGGGCTTTTATATGCAACAAAAGAAGGAAGACATATAAAAACTGTTCCAAGCATTAATTTTATGGAGCCTGCGTCTTTGCCTGCGTCTAAAAACGGAAGAAAAACAAATGTTATAACCGTGCTTACCATTAAAACTATGATAAGCCTTAACATTCTTCTGTTTTCAAAGTCCATAATGTCGTTTTCATTGGCAGGAAGCCCCAATTGAATAAGCATTTGTTTAATTGAGCCCGTATTTTTGTTGTTTTTCATATTGGCAACCGTAAAGGGCTTAATTACTTCTAATAAATCATCTAAAATACTTTTTCTTTTAACAACGCTATGGCCTCTTTTTAATCTTTCAAGCAGGTAGTTGCTGTCTCTGTTAAAAATTGTATAAACAAGTAACCCTGTCATAAAGGTCATTACAAGCAATATACAAATTTTCATTATAAAATCAAACATTATATTTCAATATCCGTAATTTTATTAATAACAATATACCCTATAACCATTAAAACCGCAGAAACGCCAAGCGCAATTTTGCCCCAAATGTGGTTTGTAAGATAATCCATATACTCAGGCGCCATTATAAAAAGAACAACGCAAATAATAGGGGGAATTACAGAAACTATTATCCCTGATAGCCTTGCTTGCATTGTTTGCGCTTTTAATTGGCCAATCATTTTAAACCTTTCTCTTATTGTTCCCGCTAAAATTTCAAGAAGTTTAATTAAGTTGCCGCCGATTTCTCTTTGTAAAATTACAACCGTTGTAAAAAACCTTAAATCAACAGACCCCGGAACCATTCTTTGAAGTGATTTCATTGCATCTTTTACATCTACCCCCAAAGCAATTTCATCCGTTAAAATTTTGAAAACCTTGCTTATCGGGTTTGGCATTTCATTTACAATAACTTCAAAAGCGCTAAAAAGTGAATGCCCCGCTCTTAGTGCATTACACAACAAATCAAGCGCATCGGGTAATTGTTGGGTGAATAATTGAGTTCTTTTTTTAATTTTATATTTTGCATATAAAAACGGCCCAAAAAGCCCCACAAGACAAACCACAATTAAAAGCGGCGTAAAAATTAATGCAAGAACAAGCGGAATTAACCCTAAAACAATACTTACAATAACAAAAGTATCCACCTGCCAAGGAATATCTGCCTGCTCTAACAGTGCTTTTATTTTTTCAACAATTTTTATATTTTTAAATATTTTTGAAAAAACCTTAAACTGAAAGTTTGATTTTGCCATTGCAAAGTTATTGTTGTTTGGTTTGTTGCCCTTAAAATCATGGTTTTTAACTGCAATAAGCCTTTTTACAACTTCTTTTTCATCCACATGAAAATAGTTGCATAAATTAATTACGCAAATATAAGTTAAAATGCTGCTAAAAACGCAAGCGCCGAGTTTAAGTATCAAATCTACGTCCATTTTTACTTTGCAGTCTTCTTAAAATGTCAGCTTCCTGTTCGCTTCTTGAAACCATTGATTTTCTGACGGCTTCAATATTTTGTGTGTCTTTTTTCTCAACTATCGGGCTTTTATGCCTTACAATGTTTTCATTTTGCGTTGAAGATTTTATTATGTATGTGTGTTTGTAGTTGGCATCAAAAATTCTGTTGTTTATCTCAATTCCGATGCGCTCAATCTTTTTCATAAATTCAGGCCTTACGCCCGTTGAAACATGGGTTCCTATAACTGCATTATCACTCATGCCTGTTTGTTTCCAAACAAAAATATCCTGCATTGTAATAACAGATTCTTCCATGCCTGTAATTTCAGAAACTCTTGTTACTTTTCTTGAACCGTCTTGAAGCCTTGATGTTTGAATGATTATATTAATGGCTGATGAAATTTGCTGCTTAATATTTTTACTTGGAAGGTCAACCCCTGCATATAAAACCATGGTCTCTAACCTTGATAGGGCATCTCTTGGAGAGTTTGCGTGAAGCGTTGTTAATGAACCGTCGTGGCCTGTGTTCATGGCTTGTAACATATCAAGTGTTTCTGCGCCACGGCATTCACCGATTACTATTCTATCGGGCCTCATACGAAGGGAGTTTATAACTAAATCTCTTGTTGAAATTTCCCCTTCGCCCTCAATGTTTTTCGGCCTTGTTTCAAGCCTTACAACGTGTTCTTGTTGCAAGCAAAGTTCGGCTGAATCTTCTATTGTAATAATTCTTTCTCCTGAAGGTATTCTTGCAGATAAACTGTTTAATAATGTTGTTTTGCCGGCGCCCGTTCCGCCTGAAATTATTATGTTGCACCTTGCTCGAACGGCAGCTTGCAGCACATCTGCAATTTCTGTTGACATTGAACCCCATCTTAATAAGGCTTCAATTGTCCCTGCGTCTTTTTTAAAACGCCTGATAGAAAGCGAAGGCCCATCTATTGCAAGCGGGGGAATAATTGCATTCACACGGCTTCCGTCTGCAAGTCTGGCATCCACCATTGGCGATTTTTCATCTATTCTTCTTCCCACTTTTGAAACAATTCTCTCGATTATGTTTTTAAGGTGGTCGTTATCTTTAAAGGTAACAGACGTTTTATAAAGTTTACCGTTTTTTTCTATATAAACGCTTTTTGCACCGTTTACCAAAATATCGCTTATGCCGGGGTCTTCAAGCAAAGGGTCAAGAGGGCCAAAGCCTTTTGTATCTTGAATAATTTCTTTTATTAAGCGCTCTTTTTCGGATTTATTAATAGGCACTTGCCTAAAATTGCTTGCAATTTGAAATTCAATAAATTGCCTTATTAAATTTTTCTGTTCATCATCAGAAAAATTTGACCAATTTGGAGTTGTGTTTACTTTTTCAATCAAAAGAACGTGGAGCTGGTCTTTTAGGCTTCTTAATTCTTCGTTTAAGGGAGTAACCGAATAGTTTAAATAAGCGCTCTTATCTTCTTTGTTGTTGCGCTCATTGTTGTTATTATTGTGATTGGCATTTAATCTGTCTTTTAGAGACAACTAATTATCTCCTTTATTTTTGTGGAAAAGGTTCAAAAATTTAAACCCTTGTTCCCTTTGGTTTTGCGGTTTTTGGTTTTTGTTTGTGTAGTTGTAATTATCCGATAACATTGCGCCCAGCTGTTTAAAGCTTTTGCAAATGTTTGAATTTGGCGCAGCATCGCAAATTGGGATGCCTTTGTTTATCGAATTTATGATTGTGTAATAATTGTTTGTAATTTTAAAGAAAACTTTATGGTCTAAAACTTCTTCAACATCTTCAATTTTAATGTCGTCCGCATCCATATAACGGTTAATTATAAGCTTAATTTTATCTTTTGAATAGCCCAGCTTTTTGAACAAATCAAAACACCTTTGGCAATTTCTGATAGATGGCAAGTTTATAATTGAAATTAAAAGAATTAAATCGGAATTATCAAGCGCCGTTATTGTTTTAGCGTCAAAACTTGAGGTTGTGTCTATTACAATGTATGAAAAAACATTCCTTAAAATGTTAATTAAGGTTGTAATGTCTTCGCTTGTAATAATTTCCGCTTGTTCAATATCGGGCGGGTCTGCAAGAACGTATAAGCTTGTTTTGTTATATTGTTCCAATGTTGTTAAAAGAAAAGTTTCATCAATCCTATCTAAGTTGTTTATTACATAAGATGTATCAAACGAAGGGTCAAGGTTTAAAAAGGTTGTGATATCGCCCATTTGCATGTTTAAATCCACAAGGGCCACTTTTTCTTTTGTAATATTTGCAATTTCCATTGCCAAATTAACGGCAATTGAAGTTTTTCCTATTCCCCCTTTATTTGAAAAAGTTGTTATAACCTTACATTTGGTTGTATCATTGATGTTGCCTAAAATAAGGTCTTTCATTTTTTGAACGGATGCTACAAAATCTTTTTCAATTAAGGGTTTAACCAAAAATTCTCTTGCGCCCGCCCGAAGTGCTTTAATAACAATATCAGATTCAGTATCATAAGAGAGCACAATAATTTTTATATTTTTTACAAGAGTTGTTAATTTTGAAATTATATCAAGTGAAATATTTGTTTTTTTTGTTATATCAACAATTACAAGAGGCGGTCTGTTTTCAATAATATAATCTTGCGCAGATAAAATATCTTTAAATTGTTGAATAATATTGATATCATCAACCGTTTCAAGATAGCTTGCAATAAGCTCTCTTGAAGTTTCTTCAGAATCTATTATTACCGTATCAATTTTTATAGCCATATTTTTTACAGATTATCTATATTTATTGAGTTATCAACAATTTTTGGTGTAATAAAGATGACCAACTCTTCATCATCTCTATCATCGTTTGTAACCGAGAAGAAATTTCCCAATACCGGTATATTACCAAGAATCGGAACCTGTGTCCTGCTCTTTGAAGATGAATTTCTTAATAAACCTGCAATTATTAAAGTTTCACCGTCCATAAGTTCAACCGTTGTTGAAACTTTTCTTGTTTTAAACCCGTAAACCGCAGCGCCTGAGGTGGATGTAACCGAAACAGATTGGTCAACTTCAGATACTTCGGGGTTTAAAACAAGCCTAATTCTGCCTGAATCTTCCATAATTGTGGGGGTGAATTTTAAAATAACGCCTGTGTCTTTATATTCATAAGAAACGTTTCCGTATTGCCCCATTTCAGATGGCACAGGCACTTGGTTGCCAACGGAAAAACTTCCTTCTTCGCCGTTGACCGATAACAATTTCGGTTCAGCCAAAATTTTAATATCACCCTTTGCTTCACTTGCTTGAAAATCTATGCCGTATTTTCCCGGTTTAAAATATCCCAAAACAAGCCCGTCGCTGCCTGTTTGAAGAAACCTGCCCGATGAATCTTGGTTATCAACCCATTCATTGCCGATTTTGTTGCCTGCAACATTTTTGCCGCCGATTAAATTAACACCCAATCTTCTTGTAAAGTTTTTGCTTGCTTCGGTTATTTTAACCTCTAAAAGCACTTGTTTTGCAGGGCTTTCCGTTACATCGGTTAATTTAATGTTATAAGCATTTGCAAGGTTTACAATTTTTTCTTTAACGGCAGTTGAACTTAAATGCCCCGTCAAAACTGCGCCGTTATCGTTAAAAACAAGAGAAATATTTTCATTTGGCGCAATATATTCAACAGCTTGAATAAAAGCATCTGCATTTTGTTGAATAACTAAATTATAAAAAACGGGTTTTGTTGAACCTTCACTCCAAAAAATTATGCTTGTGTTTCCGGGGGTTTTGCCGTTTATTAAAATTTGCCTTGGCGATAAAACAACAATTTCGGCAATTTTATTATCTGTTAATGAAACCCTTTGAATGTCTTTATCAAAGCTTAAAACTTGCGATTTGCCAACAACGCCGTATAATTTTTCGTTGCCGTCTTTTACGGCATTTATTGTTTCAAAAGAAGGCTTTTGAGAAGTATTTGCCATATTCAAATCTTCACTTTGAACAACGGGAATTTCATTTTCAAAGCTTGTGGAATTAATTTCCCTGAATTTTGCACAAAGCGCAGGCAGCCCCGATATTAGCAAAAAACATATTATTAAATTTTTTATTATTTTTTTCATTAATCGTTAAATTCCATTTTTGTTTTTGAATTGCCGACAATAACTTCCACTTCCTTGCCTTTGGTTGGCGCAACAAAGCCGCCTGTCTGTAATTCCGGAATTTGGTCGTTGTTGTCTTTAATTTTTTCTATAGGCGGAAGATTTGCAGGTATACTTGCTTGTTTTATCATTTCTTCAAGCGTTTTCTTTTCTTCTGCCTTCTTTTTTTCTTCCTCTTGTTTTTTTATGTCAACAAATTTATATTCGCCTATATCTTCCTTGTTTTTTTGAAGGAAAATAAACCCTTTTGTTGAAACCTGATATTTTATAAAAGTCGGAACATCTTCCGATTTTATTTCCAAAATAAGCATTTTATTGGATTCGTCTTTTGTAGGGTCAAGAATATTTAAGATTTTTAAGTTTTCAATAATCATTAAATTATCTTTTGTTGCAAGGTCAAACCTGTCGTTTAGAGAAATATAAGGCGGCATGGAACTTTTTCTTACTAAAATCGGAATTGCCCTATAGCCTTCTTTTGGTTTTATGCCTTCTTTGGGTTCTTCTTTTATTTTAATTTCCTGAATAGAATTTTTAGTGACGGGCTTTCCGATTTCAATATCTTGCTTTGCTTTTCTTCCGATGATTTCACCCGTTGCTTTGTATGTGCCGCCAATTGCAACGGATGATGTTTTAATTTCAACATCTTCTTCTTTAATAACGGCATTTTTCTTTATTATATTTTTTGCGACAACATATTGAAACTGCGGAGCTTTGCTTTCTGTCACTTTTTGTTTGTTTCCGTTAAAAGTTATTGAGCCGAAAATTATGAGCACAAAAAGAGCTGCAACGGTTGCCGCTATTAACGATTTTCTGTTATTCATTAAGCTCATAAAATTTTAAAATCCAATAAACTCTCTTTGTAATACACTTTTTTCGGTACAACTACCCACAGGTATTGTACTATATTTTATAAATCAAGGAAAATCGTTAAGTTATCTTAATGAAATGAATATAAAAAACCCCAAATACCAAACAATGCAAGATAAAAGAAGTATTGCGGGAACTTTTTTTATAAATCTTGTTAATAAAAATACTGTTAATGTTGCACAAATTGTTGAAAAAATATTTATAACGGCATGGTTTGAAAATTTCCAATCGGTAAAAATAATTCCGATTGATGTGCATATTGAAGCCTGATAAACCATAGCGCCCGTTATATTTGAAATTGCAAGGGAATCTTTTTTGTTTTTAATCCAAATAATGCTGTTTGTAATTTCGGGTAATTCCGTTGCCAAAGGTGATAAAACAAGGCTTACAACAAGGGGGCTTATTTTTGTCAACATTGAAAAGGTTTGAATTTCATCAACAAAAAGTTTTGAGAATATAAAAAGCAAAAATAATGAAAAAATTGTTTGTAAAAGTATTATAAAAAGGTTTTTTTCTAAATTTTTATTTGAAAAGGCAAAATATAAATTCGGGCAATTTTCTTCAATTTCATTTTCATTTGATTTTGAAATTGTTTTAATTGCATAAAATATCCAATAACAAATTAAAAATGCCCCGATTATGATTTTTATATTTTTTTCATTTATAAAAGTTGATGTTATTGCAATAAAATAGGCAAAAATAAAAAATTTATAATCTCTTGAAAAGTTTTCAAAGTTAATATTTAAGGGGCTTTTTAATTTTTGCTTTTGGAAAAATATAAAAGCTAAGGCGCTTATAAAAAGTGCAAAAGCAGAAAGTAAAAATGATGACCCCAAAATTGCCCCTGTTCCAATTTCAACGCCATCTGCTGCATTTCCTTTGATAGAAAAAATTGCAATTAAAGGAAGAATTGTTTCAGGAAGCGCAGTTCCGACTGCTGCTAAAATTGAACCCGTTGCGCTTTTATCCAAATTAAATTTTTTGCCTAAATTTTCAATTGAATTTGTGAACAAATTGCAGGTTAGAACAATTGATAAAAGATAAATTAAAACAAAAAATAAATTTATTAATATTTCCATATTTTGAAAAAACTTTTAATTATGTAATAATAGGGTTTATGATAAGTAAAATTTTAGAAAAAATCAAACAGGCAAATAAAGTTTTAATTATAACCCATGTTAACCCCGATGGCGATACTTTAGGTTCTGCTTCGGCTCTAAAACTTTTTATAGGCAAAAAAGCAGACATTTTGGTTCAAGTGAACAGCAAACAGGGAGTTCCTGAAATCTATAAA
>DVKW01000041.1 GCA_018715855.1 Candidatus Galligastranaerophilus intestinigallinarum | reverse complement strand
GCATTCCTTCAACAACAAGATTAACAGGCAATATTCAAATTGCGGGAAGTTCGAAAAAAGTAACTCTTTCTTTAAGAGATGCTGATGTAAAACAAGTTTTAAGAATGTTTGCGGATAAAGCAAACATGAATATTATTTTCCATAACACAGTAAGGGGCGAAGTTACACTCGATCTTAAAGATGTTCCTATTAATACGGCTCTTGAATTTGTTTTGGATGCTTGTGAATTAACATATATAAGGCAAGATAACAACATTATTATTGCTTCAAAAGATGCAGCAAAAGATTTAAGCTATGCAAGGCAAAATTTTACAACCATTCCGGTTAAATACGTAAATGCTCAATCGGTTGCGGATTTTGTGAATAAAAGTATGTTCAACGGCAAATACCAAGGCATTTCTTCGGTTCCTGTTGTTGCGGTAAACGCAAATAAAAACGAACTTATGGTTTTTGGCACGGAAGAAGATGAACTTCTTATTAAAAAAATTCTTACTAAGCTTGATGTTAAGCCTATGATGAATGTATTCCCCGTTAACCACATTTCACCGCAAGAAATGGCCGCTACAATATGCGATACAATTTTATCGGATAAATCTGAAGGCGGCGCAAACCAAGGCGTTTCAATAAGCACGCCATCAAGAGGTTCAGGCGGAGATGAAATTGAACTTGGTGGCGGCTATACGGTGTGCGTTGTCGGTGAAAACAACGGTTCAATTGAAGAAAGCGAAGAAACCGAAGATTTGGTTAACTACACATCAAACCCATTGACGGTTGCATATTTCCCTGCATTGGGCACGGTTGCAACATATGGCGGTTCAAGAGAACAAGTTAAAATGATTGAAAGCTTTATTAAGCTTCACGATAAAAAACAGCCAATGGCATATATTGAACTTTCTTTAATTCAATTATCCGAAAACGGTTCAAAAGCCTTCAGCTCTGATTGGATGGTTTGGACTCCGCTTGGCGGTTTTAACTTCAATGCCACAAGCGGTTTTTCAACAAACCAATGGGCGCCAACCTTCTTTAAAGGTAATTCATATAACGTTGTAGACGATCAGGGCGAAGTTGAATATTCAGTATATAAACACAAAGGCTGGGGCCCGATTGTTATGAGTTTGAACTATTTGATTAATAACGGCAAAGGCAGAGTTCTTGCAAGCCCAAAAGTTATGGTTACAAACGGTAAAAAATCTACAATTGACCTTACAACAGACTATGTAAAATCAGTTAAAAGAGAATTCAGCACAGAAACTCAATCACTGCAAGCAATTACAAACGTTACCTACGAAATTGGTTCTGATATGGGTATTCAAGTTGAAATAACACCGTTTATTTCACCTGAAGGGTATGTGGTTATGAACCTTAAACCTAATTATTCCACACGTGCAGGCGGTACGGATGATTATACTTTGTTATCAAGAAGAAGCTTGGAACTTGAAAACGTCAGAGTTAAAGACGGTGAAACTTTGGTTCTTGCAGGCTTAATTCAAGAAAACGAAACAAATGAAGTTACAAAAATGCCTATATTGGGTGATCTTCCTGTCATAGGAACATTTTTCAGAAGTACATCCAATATTATGACAAAAGAAGAACTTGTAATATTAATTACTCCTCACATTGTATATTCTCAGGATCAAATAGAAAACTTAAAGAAAAACGGCACTCCGCATCTTTAATTTCTTAATTACATCCTTGAATTAAACAAGAAAAATGAACAATGAATACTTATCCAAACTGTTAAACAGAATAAATACCGATCTAGTTAAGCAATTTGAAAAAGCAAAACTAATGGAATTGCGTTTTATACCAATAGCAATTCAAAACGGCACATTATATTCGGTAGTTTCACAGGATGGGGACAAACAGGCTGTAGCCTCATATATTAAACAAAAAATACAGACAGGCGGTGTTGAATTTATTTCGGTATCGCCCGCTAATTTTAATTTGCTTTTATCAGATATCGTAAAAAAAGTTTACCCCGCACAAGCAATTAACCAAAACCAAGAAAGAGATAATGCACCTGCTAAACCGGGGGATATTAATCAGGTAAAATCTCCCCAAACAAAAAAAATCGGGCAAATTTTGGTTGAAGAAAAACTTTTAACGGAAGAACAAGTTCAACAAGCGCTTATCGAATCGAAAAATTTTGGCCTGCCCTTAGGCTCTACTTTGGTAAAATTGGGGTATATTACAATTAAACAGTTAAAAGATGCGCTTGCTGCTCAGATGCAAATTAATATGGCGCAAGAAGACCAATTGGCATCTTTACCTGATGCAATTACTTGTTTATCGGATGATTTTGTTTTGGAACATAAAGTAATTCCTTTATCTTACAATTCAAAAACATTAACGGTTGGTATGGTAAACCCCAAAGATACGGATACCATTAACCAAATAATTGGTATGACAGGCCTAAAACCGGCAATTTTAATGGTAACAAGCCTTGAATATGAAAGATATGTAGAACAATATTATAAAAAAGCAAAAAAACCCGAAGAAAAAAAACAAACCTTCAAAAAAGAAAAAACAGAACTTGAAGTTTTAACCGAGCAATTGGCTGCTTCAAGTGATTCTGGCCCCGGAGAGCAAACTTTATGGCAAAAGGTTCAATCAGATATTGATGAAATAAGTTCTGATGCCGCAAAATATGCAAATATGATTGTAACTCAAGCAATAGATTCAAGGGCATCAGACATTCATATTGAACCAAGGTTAGATGGGTATGTTACAAGATACCGTATAGATGGCACTTTGGTAGAAGTTGTCAGAATTCCTGCATATTTAGAATCTTCAATTGTTTCAAGGTTTAAAGTTCTTGCAAAAATGAACATTGCAGAACACAGGCGCCCGCAGGACGGCAACTTTACAATTAAATATAACCAACAATCTTATGACTTTCGTATAAATACATTGCCTGTTAACGGCAAAGAAAAGATAGTTATAAGAATTTTGGCGCCTTCTATGAGAGCTGAGGCCAGCTATACAAAAGAAATTAAAATTGTAGGCGCATTTCCGGATGACGTTGAAAAAATTAAATATTTGACATCTGCACCAAATGGCATTGTTTTAACTTCGGGCCCAACGGGTTCAGGTAAAACAACAACGCTTTATGCGCTTTTAAAAACCATGAATTCGCCCGATTGCAACATTACAACAATTGAAGACCCTGTTGAAATCAGGCTGGATGGGGTTAACCAGTCTGCTGTTAACCCAAAAGCAGGCATTACTTTTGCAACTTGTATGAGAGCTATATTAAGGCAAGACCCTGATGTTATATTGGTTGGTGAAATAAGGGACTATGAAACGCTTGAAGTTGCAATTTCAGCTTCTTTAACAGGCCACTTTGTGTTATCTACAATTCACACCAATTCGGCTGCTGCTACTGTTACAAGGCTTATTGAAATGGGTGCTAAAGATTACCTTATATCATCAACCCTAAATGGTGTTTTAGCTCAAAGGCTTGTTAAAAAACTATGCCCCGATTGCAAACGCCCATATAAACCAACAGAAGAAGATGCAAGGAAAGTTTTAACAGACCCTGAAAGAATAAAAGAATTAATGAACACAACCATATATAAAGCCGAAGGCTGCCCAAATTGCGGCGGAACAGGGTATAAAGGGCGTTTAGCATTATTAGAAATTTTGGTTGTTACAAAAGAAATTAAAAAATTAATTGCAGCCCATGCTCATGATATTGAAATTGAGGAGCACGCTGTTAAAAACGGTATGAGAACATTAAATGAATCCTGCATAAGACATATTATTGAAGGAAGTACTACAATAGATGAATTTGTAAGGGTTCTTGGATTGGTAGGTGAATAGTGCCCAGTTTTAATTATATTGCCATGAATAAAAACAAAAACACCGTAAAAGGAAGGGTGGATGCTCTTGATTTGCAGTCTGCAAGGGCTGAGATTAGAAAAAAAGGTTTAACGCCTGTTAAAATTACGGAAGACACCAATTTTGCGGCAAGAGAAAAAAGGGCAGCTGCCAAAAGAAATGTTTTGCCTGAACTGCCTTTGAAAGATAAAATTGATTTTACACAAACCCTTCAAATTCTTACGGCAACAGGTATTCCGATTATTGAAACACTTGCTTTTATGGAAGAAAACGCCGAAACCAAAAATGTTAAAAAGGTTTGTTCGGTTATTAAAAGCAACATTGTAAGCGGTTCAACCTTGGCTGAAACTTTAGAGAAAAACAGAAAAGCGTTCGGCAGGGTTTATGCAGGTTTAACAAGAGCAGGGGAAGATTCCGGGGAACTTGATATCACCTTAGGCCGTATGCTTGAACTTTTAAAAAAACAGGCTGCAATTAAAGGCAAAGTTATCGGTGCTTTGATTTATCCTGTTTTCGTTATTTTATTAGCCCTTGTGGTTGTTACAATTATGTTGGCGTTTGTATTCCCTGCGTTTGAATCTATGTTTGATTCTTTGGGCGGCAAATTGCCTTTTGTTACAAGAATTTGTATCGATGCAGGCCATTTTATTCAAGAATATTGGTATGTTTTATTAGCTGCAGTTGTTGTGGTTTTGGGCTTAATTGTATTTATATTTAAAAACGAATTTACAAGAAGAATTTTAGATAGAATTGTATTAAAAGTGCCTCTTTTATCAAGTTTGATGAGGTTTGCAAACTATTCAAACTTTTTGGCCGTGTTACAAGTTGCATATGACGCCGGTATTCCTGTTGTAAACTGCTTGTATTTGGCAAATTTAACTCTTGAAAACGCCGTTTTAAGAGATGCAATCTCAGCTGCCGCAATCAGGGTGCAACAAGGTACAAACCTATCATCTGCTCTTAAATCAACAGGGCAAATTCCAAATATGATGTTATTTATGATTGCAACAGGTGAACAATCAGGTCGTTTAGGCGAAATGCTTTATAATTGTACCGTTTATATTGATAAAAAACTTGATGATATTATCGATACCTTCACAAAATTGGTTGAACCTTTCATGTTGATTGTAATCGGCGGTATTGTATTATTCTTGGCTTTAGCTTTGTATATGCCGTTATTTGGCG
>DVKW01000002.1 GCA_018715855.1 Candidatus Galligastranaerophilus intestinigallinarum | reverse complement strand
GCTCTCTATTCGCCTGCCCCAAAAAAAACTTGACATTTAGTCAACTTTTTTCGGGCGACCCTGGAATTTCGCTATCCTTTCATTATTTAATTGTTCTTGTTTTGTTTTTTTGTTTTTTAACTTTTAACTTTTTATCTACCAACAAGCCTTTTAAAATCATCTGTCTTTACCGAAAGGTGAAGTGGAGGGGCGGGAGTGTCCTTTTTAGAGAATAGACAATTATTTTTTAAAATCTAATCTTCTTAATTAATAACGAAGCCCCGACTCTGAACAACTTAGGGGACAGATGATTTTAAAAGAAAAGATTAAACTTATTCACTAAGCCAACGTTTCTTTCTTTTCCTGCCTATTTTCTTTCTTTGCGTGCGGCGTTTGAGCCAAAGAAAGAAAATAGGCAAAGAAAAATATAAGTAAACAATTTTAAAAGGTTTGTTGTTTTAAAAGTACAAGTTTTCGCTAAACGCAACAAAATGTATTAATTTGTTGCAAGGGGTGAAAAGAACGATAGCAATGGGATAGCAGAAAATAAAAAAATAAAAAAAGGGTTAAATTGTACCTGTTGAATAAAGCTAAAAACAATGTTATGATAATAAAAAGAACAAAATTGCACCAAGATAATACATTTTGGTGCAATTTTTGTTTATTAAAAAAAGAGCATTTAGCCCTTTTTAATTAGTTATATCTGAATTCTTGAATTTTTTTCCTGTATTTTTCTTCAATTTGTTCTTTTTGAGCTTTTAGAGTATTAATTTCATTTTGCAAAATAGTTAATTTTGCTTTCTTTTGAGAAGCTTTTAATTTCATGTTAATCAGAGTATTTCTCATCAAAGCTTCTTTTTGCGCAATTTGTTTTTTAACAGGTTCTAATTCTCTGTCTCTTTCGGCTTTTGTTTTATCAATTAAATCTTGCAAAGAAAGCGGGCTATCGCTGCCTCTTAATTTTTGTTGGTTAATTGTTTTCATATCGTTTTTAATTGTAGCAGCAGCATTTGAAAAATCATTTTGAACAGAAGCTATAAAATCGTTCCCTTGTGCAAATGTGCAGCCTGTTAAAAACAAAACCGATGCCATTAATAAAAAACTTTTTTTCATAAATGCAAAACTCCTTATCAATAAGAAAAATATTACAATATGACAAAGCATTTTACAATAATATTAATGCACGATTTAACACCACAAAAACCGCAGACAAAAAGCTGCGGTTTTTATATATTGTTTTATTTAATTAATTTTCAAAAACATAACCCATCAAAGATGATTCTCTTGCTTTTTTAACGGCAGAAGCAAGTTTTCTTTGGTGGAGTGCGCATGTGCCTGTAATTCTTCTAGGAAGAATTTTGCCTGCTTCAGACAAAAATCTTTTTAATTTTGATGTGTCTTTGTAATCAATAACTTCAACTTTATCTGCGCAAAAGCTGCAAGTTTTTTTCTTTTTATTGTCTTTTAAATCTTTAGCCATTTATATTTTCCTTTATTTTGTTATTTACTTTTTAAAACGGAATTTCATCCGGATCAATTAAATCTTCCGCAATTTCTTCTGTTGAAAATTGAACAACAGGCTCTTCTTTTTTGGGAGCTTGTTCGTTTGAAGAAGAACCGCCCGAGATTTTTTCTATATTTGAAGCGTTAATTGTAGCAACTTTTCTTTCTTTGCCGTTTGCGGTTTTAACTGTTTCCATCTGCAATCTGCCATCAACAATAACTGAATCATTCATTTTAACAGTATCAGCCACTCTGTCTGCAATTGCACCAACAGCTGAAACCCTTACCAAAGTTTCATCTTGCGGGTTAATATCCACAATTAAACTTGTTATTGCAAGGTTGTTTTGTGTAAACCTTTTTTCGGGGTTTTTAACCACTTTGCCTGTTACAACAATTTTTGCTAATGTCATAAATCTTATGCCTTTTTAACTTTTGTGAAAATTGTTCTTAAGATGTTTTCGTTTAATCTTAATTGTCTTTTAAAGTCAACAACTTTGTCTTCGGGTAAATTCATTTTTTGAACAACAAAGTAGCTGTCTCTGTAGCCTTGAACGTCATAAGCAGATTTTTTTCTGCCCATTTTTTCAGTGTCAATAACATTTCCGCCCAAATTTTGAACGGTTTCTTCAATCTTGGTGACAACTTTATCTGCTTCATCATTATCAAGATTGGGTTTAATTGCTGATAATAATTCGTATTTTCCCATTTTAATTTCCTTAACTGTTTTAGTATTTTGCATATTTGAACTTATCACAAACAATTTTTATATGCAAATATAATGGTTAATTTTGTTAATTATAGTAAAATACACCTTCAAAAACTTTTTCTGCTTCGCCTGTCATAAAAATGTTTTTATCGGAATAATCTATAAATAATGAGCCGCCGGGGAGCATTACTTCAACTTTATTATCTAATAAACCTTTTTTAACACCTGCCGCAACGGAAGCGCAAGCACCCGTGCCGCAAGCCATTGTAATGCCGCAGCCTCTTTCCCAAACATTTACTTCAATTTTTGAAAAATTAAGAACATTTATAAATTCAACATTTGTTTTTTCAGGGAAAATTTTTGCGTTTTCAATTTTTGCGCCATCCCTTTTTGCAAGTGTTTTGCCGTCTTCATTTGTAAAAATTAAGCAATGAGGATTCCCCATGCTAACAGCAGATGCTCTATAGCCTTCAACTTCAAAATCCATTGGGTTTACCGCATTAACAGGAATTTTTTCCGCTTCAAAAATGGGTTCGCCCATATCAACTTTAACTAAGCCTGAATCTAAAATTTCAGGAATAACAATTCCCCTTTTTGTTAATACGGTGAATTTCTTTTTATTAACAAGCCCTTTTTGATACGCATATTTTGCAAAACAACGAATTCCGTTTCCGCACATTTGCGCAATCGAACCGTCTGAATTATAGAAATTCCAGCCAATATCGGCATTTGGTGTTTTAATTGCGTTAAAAATGCCATCTGCCCCAATTCCAAACCTTCTGTCACAAAGTTTAGCTGCAATTTCAGGGGTAACTTCAACATTTTCAACTATTATAAAATCGTTTCCGATACCATGCCATTTTTCAAATTTAATTTCCATAATCAACCTCTATTTCAATTTCAAAGCTTCTTTTCCAAGGCAAAATATATTTTACATTAAAATCTTCTTTTGTGAAATTTTTAATTTTATCTTCAAAAGGTTTAAATTTATCAAGGTTTAATTCAAGTTCTTCAATAAAATTTTTATCTTCTCTTTTTTGAATTATTTTTCTTACATTCGCTTGATAGCCCCAATCGTCTAAAAACCTTGTTATTAAAAGTTTTTTATGGGCTTTTTCATTAAACGTTCCTTCCTTTTTTGCAAAATAAGAAATTAAGCCTATAATAAGCGCGCTTCCAATTGTATTTGCGCTTGTATTGTAGCCTGAATATGCCAATAAATTACCATTCAAACCGTTTTTAAAAATTTCTTCAATAAGCCCGTTATCAGAACCATTTGCGTTTGAAACATCGGCTATAATATAAGGCGTTTCAAATTTTGGAATTTTTCCATTGAATTCATTAATACTATCTAAAAAAACAAGCTCGCCTTGAAGGTTTTGAAAATTATTAACAAATAAAGTTATATCAGGGTTAATATTTGTAATTTCAGCGTTTTTAACCCCTAAATTAATTTGTGCCAAAACACATTTTTCAATTGATATATCTTCATATCTTGAAATTAAATTTTTAGATTCGGGATGAGAAAAAATAACATCAATTTTAACTTTTTTATCACCCGAAATTCCCCTTAATAAAAGCCCCAAGGGAATTTCATCTGCGCCTGTTTTAACTATTGCAGGAAGATTTTCTTTTTTAATTAAATCTTCTAAAAAGTTTGCTTCTTCAACATTTAAGCCAAATTCGCCCGTATCATCTTTTGAAAAAACAAGGTAGTTAAAAATTTCTTCTTTTAAAAGTTCCAAATAAAATTTATTAATTTCAAAATTTCTTTTTCTTGTGTCCAAATAATCTTCTAAAATATCATTCGGAATAATATTATAAACGCAATTATATTCCTTCAAAACCCTTGATTTATGCTGGTAATAAGAATATGAAAAAATTCTTTTGCCCCATTTATTCCAATATTCTTTTTCTTCTTCATTAATATTATTGTTTGAAATGCGCATAATGCTTGATGTTGCATAAATTTTTAAATTGGGGTTTTCTTTCTTTTTTAATTTTAAAATTTCTTTTAATTTTAAAATTCTTGTTTTTATTTCTTCATAAGTTTCCGGGCATCTTCTTGATGAAACAAGCCCGCCATAAGCAATTGTATCAAGCGAAAGAACTATTAAATTAACAGTTTCTAAATTTTGCAACCAATCTAAAACGGCATTAATGTTGCTTGGTTTAATAAGCCCGCCCAATAATTCTCTTTTTGGCATAAAAAGTTTTAAGTTATTATCAATATCTGTAATTTGTTCCGTTAATAAATATGTAATCGGGCGATTATCTATCGGAACAAATGCAATTTTAAATTCCGGCGTTTTCATAAAAATTATTTTACATCAATTACTGTTTGATTTACAATAAATTCAGTGCCAAATTTGGCAATATTTATCTGGGGGTTAAATGCAATTCAGCATTAGAGAAGTAATTGAAAACACAAACGCCATCTTATTAAAAGGCGATATTCAAGCAGAAGTTAAATTTAATATATCTACAGACACAAGAAAAATTCAAAAAGGAGATTTTTACCTTCCCTTAAGAGGCGAAAATTATGACGGCCATTTTTTTATAGATAACGCAATAAAAGAAGGTGCAATCGGCTATTTTACACAAGATAAAACAAAAATTAACAATGGTGCCGAATTCATTATTTATGTTGAAAATTCCCTTGTTGCATATTTAAAACTGGCAAACTATATAAGAAGAAAAATTAACCCCAAAGTTGTTGCAATAACAGGTTCTTCAGGCAAAACCACAGTTAAAGAAATGTTGTTTTCGGTTCTTAACACAACATATAAAACCTATAAAACATTTTTGAACCACAACAATGAAATAGGCCTTTGCGAAACATTTTTTAATATGCCGATTGATACCGAATATCAAATTGTTGAAATGGGCATGAGAAATTTAGGCGAGATTGAGCTTCTATCAAACTATGCAAACCCCGATATAGGAATTATTACAAACGTTGGAACGGCACATGTTGAATTATTGGGGAATATTAAAAACATTGCAATTGCAAAATGTGAAATTGCAAGCCACTTAAAAAAAGAAGGAACGTTTATTGCACCAAAGTGCAAAAACATTGAAGAAACCGTTAAGTTTGAAGGCGAAAAAATTTATACAAGCCTTGAAGATTGCAAAAATATAAAAATTGAAAAAAACAAAACCACTTTTGAATATAAAAATGAAACTTTTGAATTAACCGTTGAAGGCGAACACAACGTTTCAAATGCGCTTTTGGTTATAGAAGCCGCCAAAAAAGCAGGTGTTAGCACAGAAAACATTAAAAAAGGCTTATTAAATTTTAAACCTATTGAAAAAAGGTGGGAAGTTTCAAGAATAAAAGATTTTAACTTTATAAACGACAGCTACAATGCAAACCCTGAATCAATGAAGGCTGCAATTAAAACTTTTTTATCGGTTAATAAGCCCCCAATAGCCCTTGTTTTGGGCGATATGGGCGAACTTGGAAAAGATTCGATTAAATATCATAAAGAAATAGGCGAATTTTTATCTTCTTATTGCAAAAAAGATTTGGATATAACGGTTTTAACCGTTGGTGAACTTGCAAAATTTATTTTAAAAGCTTCTCTTTTGGAAGGAAAATCTTTTAAAACAAATGTTGATTGTGCAAAATATATCGTACAAAACTTAAAACCAGATACTACAATACTTTTAAAAGCTTCAAGATTTATGAAATTTGAAGAAATTATAGAAACGGTGAAAAAATTATGATAATGACATCGGTTGCTTTTCTTATAGCGCTTGCACTTGTATTATTATTGGGTGTCCCATACTTAGAATTTATGAAGAAAAAAATGTATGGGCAATATATCAGAGAAGAAGTTAAAATGCTTCATGAAAAGAAAAATAAAACCCCCACAACAGGCGGCGTTTTCATTGTTGCGTCAATTGTTACAGCTTCAATTATCGCTCTTTTTATGGCGCAAGAATTAACAACAAGAGCAATTATTGTTCTTATGACTTTAATTTTCTACACATTTACAGGTTTTGAAGACGACATTAAAAAAATTAAAGAAAAACATAATGAAGGCTTAAGCCCGAGAGCAAAATTAACCCTTCAAATTGCGGTTTCAATGCTTCCTTCCTTATACATTTTATTTCAACACCAAGCACAATTAACATTTTTCGGCCTGAACATTGAACTTGGCTTTTTGTATCCCTTCTTTGCGGTTTTTATGATTGTCGGTTCATCAAATGCGCTTAATTTAACGGACGGGCTTGATGGCTTAGCTGCAGGGTGTTCATTTTTTGCATTTTTAGCTTGCTCAGTTATATCACTTATAAATGGTTACAACGATTTAGCTATCGTTTCAATAACGGCATCTGCCGCTTCTTTAGGCTTTTTATATTTCAACCGCAACCCCGCAAAAATTTTTATGGGAGATACAGGTTCCCTTGCACTGGGCGGAATGCTTGCAACAATTGCCATTATGGGCAAATTTGAACTTTGGCTAATTCCCGTTGCAATAATTTTTATATCAGAAACCTTATCTGTAATGCTTCAAGTTGCAAGCTTTAAATTAACAGGTAAAAGAATTTTTAAAATGAGCCCTATTCACCACCATTTTGAACTATCAGGGTGGAATGAAAGAAAAATCGTTGCCGTTTTTTGCTTTATTTCAGCACTTGGCGGTTTAATTGCGGTTTGGGGTTTTGCTATTCAAAAAATGTTGGAGCAATAAATTATGTTATATGATGGTAAAAAAGTTTTAGTATTGGGGTTTTCTTTAACAGGCAAAAAAAGTGCCGAATATTTTGTAAAAAACGGTGCCAAGGTTTATATTTCAGAATATAAAGAGCAACTTGAAAAAGACAAGGCAGAAGTTCAAAAACTTCAAAATTTGGGCGTTAAACTTGAATTTGGCGGCCATAGCGATGAATTTATTCAAAATGCGGATTTTGCAATAATTTCCCCATCCATTAAAGATGATGCCCCTGTTTTGAAAAAAATTAACTGCCCTATTTATTCTGACCTTGAATTTGTTGGCAAAAACTTAAATTATGAAGACAAAATGGTTTTAATAACAGGCACAAACGGCAAAACAACAACCACAATGCTAACATCTTTTGTATTGTCTAAAAAATTCAATGCGCCATATGTTGGAAACGTTGGCGTGCCGCCATTAGAAGTTATTGAAAAAAACCCTGATTATCTTGTGGTTGAAGCAAGTTCTTATCAACTGCATTATTCAAAAAACCTGAACCCTTATATTTCAATTTTATGCAATATAACACCTGACCATATTGCTTGGCACAACGGAATTGAAGGATATATTAAAGATAAAACGGACATTTTAAAAAGGGCAGGTAAAAATTCTTATGTAATTTTAAACTATGATGACCCTTACACAAAAACTTTTGCAAGTGAAATTAGTGCAAATTTATATTATTTTTCATTAAATAAAATTGATTATGAAAATCTTTGTTATTTAGAAAACGGTTCAATTTATTTTAAAGATGAAAAAATTGTTGATACAAGTGAAATTAATTTAGAAGGCAACCATAATTATCAAAATGTAATGTGCGCTATTATTGCATCAAAAATTTTAGGCTTAGACAATGAAACAATTAAAAATGCGGTTAAAGAATTCAAAGCACCGAGCCACAGGCTTGAATTTATAAAAAAAATAGGAAAAACTTCTTATTATAACGATTCAAAAGCAACAAACCCTGAGGCATCAAATGTTGCAATAAATTCATTCCCAAATAAAAAAGTGGCTTTAATTGCAGGGGGAAGGGACAAAAACACACCATTGGATGAATTTGTAGGGTATATTAAAAAAAGCATTGAAAAAGTTGTTTTAATTGGCGAAGCCACGGAAAGATTTAAAAAAGCGCTTTTGAATGTTGGCTTTAACAACATCAAAGAAGAAAAAACTCTTGAGCTTGCAATAGATGAAGCCGCAAAAGACAACCCCGATGTTGTTTTATTTTCGCCTGCCTGTGCAAGTTTTGATATGTTTGATAATTTTGAAGCAAGAGGAGAAGCTTTTAGAGAATATGTCGAAAAGAAGTGAACTGCCGTATAATTACACGGAAGAAGACAATTATATAATTTCACCGCCGGATAGAACCCTTGTTATTGTAACAATTTTCCTTGTTGTTATTGGCATTATGGCGATATTTTCTGCAGGTTCTTCAAAAGCGGTTATTGAAGGGTTATCACCCATTCACTTTACAATAAGGCAATTTTTTTGGCTTGTTGCAGGCATTTTCGGAGCAAACTTTTTTGCCAAATATGATTATAAAAAATTAAAAAAATATTCAATGAGCCTTCCTGTTATTGTTTTAATTATGCTTCTTTTGGTTCAGTTTACACCATTGGGGGTTACCGTTAATGAAGCAAAAAGGTGGCTTGGTTTTGGGCCATTGCAGTTTCAGCCCTCTGAAATTGCAAAACCTGCGGTCATTTTAATGTTTGCGCATATTTTCAGCAAAAATATAAACATTTTTGACCCGAATAAATTTTCATATTATTTCATTTTTCTTTTAATTCTGCTTTTTATCTACAAGCAGCCAAACCTTTCAATGGTAATTTTATTGTTGACAACAGTTACCGTTATTTGCTTTATGTCAGGCGGAATAAACATCAGACAAATTATAACCTATTTTTTGGGGGCAGTTGCAATTATTGCATTTACTATTAAAGATTACCAGAAACAAAGGCTTATTGTTTGGCTAGACCCAAACAAAGACCCTCATAACACAGGCTATAACATAATTCAATCATTGGTGGCATTTGCAGGCGGCGGCTTTTTTGGCGTTGGCTATGGCAATTCAAAACAAAAATTATCTTGGCTTCCTGAAGGCCACACCGACTTTATTTTTGCCGTTATTGCGGAAGAATTTGGCTTTTTGGGGTGCTTTTTTATAATTTGCCTTTTTGCCATGTTTGTTCAAAGGGGCTTTGTTATAGCATCAAGAAGCCCTGATGTATTTGGCAAACTGGTTAGCATTGGTATAACTTTTTCAATAGGCTTTCAAGCTTTAATGAATATGTCTGTTGCAAGTTCATTTTTGCCTGCAACAGGGATACCCCTTCCTTTTATAAGCTATGGCGGAAGCTCTTTGTTTGTTTCACTGTGCATGCTTGGGGTATTATTAAATATATCTAAAAAAAGAGTTCAGAGAATAAGGCCATACAATGAAATCAGATATCAATAATAAAACTTTTTTTATAACAGGCGGCGGCACAGGCGGGCATATTTACCCTGCGGTTTCAATTATCAATGAATTAATTAAAAAAGGTGCCGATAGGGAAAAAATTTTTTATGTAGGAAACAAAAAAAACCTTGAATTTAAAATTGCAAAAGATAACGGTTTTAATTTTTTATCAACATCAGTTTTTGGAATGCCAAGAAAATTAAGCCCTAAATTTATTTCTTGGACATTTTGTTTATTCATTTCAATTATAAAATGCTTATTTTTTATTTTAAAATATAAACCAAATGTTATTTTTGCAACAGGGGGCTATGTTTGCGCGCCAACCTTATTTGCTGCAAACATTTTAAAAGTTCCATATATTCTCCATGATTCAGATTGCTTCCCAGGCATTGTTTCAAGAACATTTTCAAAAAATGCAAAGGCAGTTAATTTGGCATTTTTAGAAGCTAAAAAATATATTAAAAATAAAAATGTTTATAATTTTAACAACCCCGTTCGCTCAAGCTTTTTTGAAATGACAAAAGAAGAAGCAAGAAAAAATTTAAACATTAATAATGAATTTTTAATTCTTATTATGGGGGGCTCTCAGGGTGCAAAAAGCATTAATGAAGCAGCAATTGATGTTATTAAAACTTTTAAAAACAAAGATGATATCAAAATAATTCTTCAAACAGGAAAGAAAAATTATGATGATGTTATAAAAGATTTAGAAATTCCAAATAATACAAAAGTTGAACCTTATTTTGACAATATGGCAATTCCAATTTTAGCGGCCGATTTAATAATTTCAAGTGCAGGTTCAATCAGCATTTCTGAAATTTTATCTGCTAAAAACCCGTCTATTCTTGTTCCATACCCATATGCCGCAGCAGACCATCAAAGAATAAATGCCCATTCAATTGAAGATAAAAAAGCTGCAATTTATCTTGAAGATGACGAATTAAAAAAAGGCAAATTAAAAGAAAAAATAGAAGAAATTTTAAATAACAAAGAAGAATATAATTTATTAAAACAAAATGCAGAAATTTTGGGTGCAAACTTTAAACAAGCAAACGAAAAAATATTAAACCTAATTTTAGAGGCAATTTAAAATGAATGCCGCAGAAATTTTAACAAGCAAAAATAAATTTCACATTAAACTGGGGTTAGGGAGAATGGAAATTATTCTAAAAGCCTTTAATAACCCTGAAAATTCTTTTGAATGCATTCATATAGCAGGCACAAACGGCAAGGGTTCAACTTGCACTATTATGGAAAAAATTTTGCTTGAAGATAAAAGAAAAGTTATCGGCAAATATACAAGCCCGCATCTTTTTTCATACACAGAAAGAATTTCTGTTGATGGGGAAAATATATCTGAAGTTGAATTAAACCAAATTATAAGCCTTATAAATAAAAAAGATGATGAACTTAATTTAGGTTTAACCGAATTTGAAATTTTGACTGCTGCCGCTTTTATTTATTTTAAAAAGAAAAATGTTGATATAGCAATTTTAGAAACAGGCCTTGGCGGAAGATTAGATGCAACAAACGTTATTAAAAAACCGTTAATTTCAGTTATTACATCAATTTCTTTTGACCACAAAGAAAGATTGGGAGATACAATTGAAAAAATTGCTTATGAAAAAGCAGGGATTTTTAAAAAAGGTTCAAAATGCGTTTTTTTAAAAAGCAACAATGGCTTTGAAACCCTGAAAAATGAAGCAATTAAAAAAGGGGCAATTTTAGTTGAAGATGATTTAGATGTTAGTGTTGAAAATAATGTTGCAAAAATAAACGGGGAAAATTTTGAATTTAATTTAAACGGCGACTTTCAAAAAGAAAATTTAAAATTGGCGCTTCTTGCCATAAATTCGCTTGATTTTAAAATTAAAAAAGAAACAATTAAAAATGCGCTAAAAAATGTTTCTTGGCGTTTTAGAATGGAAAAAATTAATTATAAAGGAAAAAATCTTCTTATAGATAGCTGCCACAACCCTGATGGCGCAAGAGTTTTAGCAGAATATATAGAAAAATATGAAAAAAATAAAAAAATAAAATTTATATTTGGCTGCCTTAAAAACAAAGAATATGAAAAAATTTTAGATAC
>DVKW01000040.1 GCA_018715855.1 Candidatus Galligastranaerophilus intestinigallinarum | reverse complement strand
TTTTTAATATCTGTTGTTTTTTTAACAATGGCAAGGTCGTCTTCATAAATGCCAAAATCTACCATAGAATCGCCCGAAACTCTGAATATAAAGGTTGATGGGCTTTGAATTTCAAAAATTCTATCTAATGAAACTCTTTTTTCAATGTCATCATCTATAACATTTTGAAAACCCGCCCTTATATTTGTTCTAAATAAAGGTGCGCCGAATTTAAACCTTTTTATATTTTTTAGCTTAATTTTCCTCATAATTTTATTTTCTCATTTTTGGGTAAGAAAAATCAAACATTTTGCTTATTTTGCTTTATATAATTAAAAATAATTCCAAAAATAAGCCCTAAAACCGCATTTGTTAAAACGTAAACAATTGCAATCATAATAAAAAATAAAACAGAAAGAAATAAATTCAAATATTGAACACCGTAATCATAATAGCTTTTAAAAATAAGGTGAATTAAAAACACTAAAGGAACAAAAACAACGCAATATGAAAGGCAGATAAAAAAGCCTGAAATTGAACCCAGAATTGCAAAAGTTTTGTTTTCATCGGAATTAAAATTATCAAGCTTTATAAGTAAAACCATAGGTGCAATTGCCCCTAAAAAAGGAAGGAAAAATAAAGAAATAATTGGCATTAAAAAAGGAATTAAAGAAATGATGGCGCAGCCTGCGCCTAAAATTGCAGAATAAATTGCTAAATTTTTTAAATATTTAAAGCTTATAATCTCCATTTTTAACCCCTCTTTGCTTCAAGGTTTCTGGCATGGCAAATTGCAATTGCAATTGAATCAACGGTATCATCCAGTTTTGTGTTTTTGTTTAGTTCAACAAACCTTTTTACCATATCTCTTACTTCTTCTTTAGTTGCTCTTCCATGGCCTGTTATAACTTGTTTTACAACCAATGGGGTATATTCCCCCATTTTAACATTCATTTCATTTAATGCAGCTAAAATAACCCCTCTTGCTTGGGCTACCGGAATTATTGTTTTTTGGTTTTTAAAAAAGAAAAGTTCTTCAATAGCGGCGCAATCAGGTTCATACATTTTACAAATGCTTATAATGTCATGGAAAATTTCAGACAGCCTGTTTTGTATTCCTTGTTCTTTTTCCGTTCTTATGCTGCCAGATGCTATTATATTGTAATTTTCCCCCTCAACATCCAAAATTGAATAGCCTGTAATTTGAATGCCGGGGTCAATTCCTAAAATTCTCATACTTAATATTTTAATATCCAAATTTTAAAATACAAAATTTCTTAATAAATAAAAATGCGGCCTTGAAATTTCAAAAACCGCATAAGTCAAGAAAGGAATGGTTAGACTATTAACGTTTTGAATTATTACACAAAAAAAATAGTTGTGCAAATTTATTAATAAATGTTTACGTTATTAAATTTAAATGCATATTAAACAAAATGTAGGGTATTTCAAATTTTATATAAATGTAGTATTATTTACTTGTGGTAATTTTCAAAGTGCGTTTGTCACAGGGTTGAAAATACCAATTAACAAGGTATAGCATATTTTAATTTTTTGTACTGTTGCTTTTTATAGCGCATTGGCTCGTTTTCAGGGCAAAAAAGTGCAAATTTTTAAAATTAAATAAGGATTTAAAAATTATGTCAAAAAAAATTGTGATTTCTGAAAGAGACAGCATTGCTGCCGTTATGGAAAATGGCAAAGTTTCCGAATTTTTTATTACAAAAGGCGATGTTTTATTAGGGGATGTTTATTTATCTGTTGTAGATAACGTTTTGCCAAGCATTGAAGCCGCTTTTGTTGATGTTGGCATGAAAGATAAAATGGGCTTTATCCACACAGATGACATTCAAGGAAAAGGCACATTAACAGAAAAAGTTCAGCCAAAACAAAAATTAATTGTTCAGGTTGTAAAAGAACCGACAGGCCACAAAGGCCCAAGAGTTACAACTTCTTTAAGTTTACCCGGCAGATTTCTTGTATTATTACCTGATGAAACAGGCATTAACGTTTCAAGAAAAATTGTTTCAAACAAAGAAAGAGCAAGGCTGAAATCTATTGTAAGCCTTCTAAAACCGGTTGGTGTGGGTGTTATTGTAAGAACTGAAGCAGAAGGGCAAAGCGATCAAGAAATTCAAGAAGATATGGAAATGCTTCTTGAAAAATGGAATTCTATTGTAACAGCAGCAGATACATCTAACCCCCCTTGCCTTTTATATCGCGACCAAGACCTTTTATATAAAGTTATAAGAGAAGCATGTACCGAAGATACTGATGAAATTGTTGTGGATACATCTTTTGCGCTTCATAGAACCACCCAACTTTTGCAGCATTGGAATATGAAAGTTAAAGTTTCAATGCACAAAGGTTCTGACCCTTTGCTTGTTGCAGAAGGGGTGCATAAAGAAATTATGAATGCACTTCAAACAAAAGTTAATCTTCCTTTGGGCGGATACCTTTTTATTCAACAAACAGAAGCTTTGACTGTTATAGATGTTAACTCAGGCAAATTTACAAGTTCAGGCTCTCAAGCAGAAACTATTTTAAAAACAAACCTTCAAGCTGCAGATGAAATTGCAAGGCAATTAAAATTAAGAAACATTGGCGGCATGGTTGTTGTAGATTTTATTGATATGGCAACAAGAGAAGATAAATTAAAGCTTTTAGAATATTTTGAACTTGCACTTGAATCAGATAAGGCAAAACCCCAAATAGGGCAGCTTTCTGACCTCGGGCTTGTTGAATTAACAAGGCATAGGCAAGGCCAAAGCATTTCTGAAATTTTCACAACGAAATGTGATAAATGCCAAGGCCAAGGCTTTGTTATTGAAGATTTGAAATTTATGTCAAGCTTGCAAGCAGGTGAGCAAAGGGCAAAAATCAACAAAATTAAAGGGCCTTTCCAAAGCCAAAATAATAACCAAAATAATAATAATGGCGGAAATTTCCAAAAAAATAAAAATAATAAATTTAACAAAAACGACAGAAACAATTTCAAAAACAATAAATTCCAAAATGAAAATAAAGATTTGAACGTGAAAAAAGAACAAGGCGAATTATCCCCCGAAGTTCAAGAAGTTATGAATCAAATTTTATCTGAAACTGTTGTTGAAACGCCAAATGAACAAATTCAAAATGAAGCTGTTCAAATTGAAACACAACAAGTTGAAGTTCAAAAAGAAGAACCAAAAACAGAAGAAATTAAAACAGAAGAAATAAAACAAGAAGAAGTTAAACCCCAAAAAAGAGTTTCAAGAAAAGCCAAAAAAATGGGCAAAAAAGAACAAAAACAAGAAATAAAAAATGAAAATGCAGCAGAAACAAAAACTTCTGATATAATTGAAGAAAATAAGGAAACTGAACCGGAAACAGAAGCTGAAGTTAAAGAAACTCCAAAGCCAAAAAGAAAAAGAACAGCAAGAAAAACTTCAAGAAAGGCAGCTAATGCTGAAGTTAATGAATAAAATTTTATTAATTTTAATTTTAATGCTTGCACCCTTTTTTGCGGGTACAGGCATTAATGGTGCAGTTTTTTCGGTTGAAAACAGTGTTCAGGTTCAAAACAATGATATTGACTTAACAATTGATGAAGCAATTCAAAATTCAACAAAAGAAGTTAAAACCCCGAAAGTTGAAGATGTTAAAGTGATGACTCCAAATGCAAATGAAGAAGTCAGAAAAGATGTTTTGAATGATACTAACGACAATCTCAAATTTACATTGAAAAAATTTGCATATGCAATGCTTGGCGTTGTTGTATCTTCGCTTGTTATATTTTTAATTTTAACCATAATGAATAAAATTTATTATGCAAACAGTTTAAAATTCCAGAGAAATGAAGATGACAAAAGCTTTATAAAAGATGAAATAATGTTTCCCCAAGGCGAAAACGACGCTCTTAAAATTTTCTTTGAAAAAACAAGATAAATAAAAAGCCCTTTTAAAAAGGGCATTTGTAGTCTTTAAGTATGCGTTTTTTCGGGCATTATTCTTAAAAACGGTGTTATTTTGTGTTAAGAAAGGAGATTAACAAATGGAATTTTAGCCTGTGAATAAACTTATATCGGGCTGAATGTTGTTTTTTAAAAGTTCTTTAATAACTTTTGGCATTTGGCAGACAAAAGAATATTTTTTTCTGTCTATTGAGCATAATGCACAATCGCAGTTTATGCTGTAACATTCAAACGCTTGCTGTGTCCAGTTTTGAAGCAAGGAATTTGAAATTGAACCGTTTGTTTGCGGAACGAAAACTTCCGCCCCCTTATTAGGGCAATTTGAACAACCTTTTTCCATATACTATACACCTCAACAATAACAGTTTAGACTATCTAAATATATAATTTCATCCATCAAAAGGTGTAAATTTATAATAAAAACCCCTTTATTTAAAAAGGGGTAAATGAAAGGATAATTATTTTTTAGCTTGTGCCTGATACATAGCCCTTTGCGCTGCAACGCCATATGGAATTGCTTGTTTGTCTGTTATCATAATAGTGAACATATCTGTTAATTTTAAGCCCATGGGGTCAGAATATTTGAAAGGTTTTGAGCATGCATGCGACATGCAGTTAACATTTGCAGGGTTTGGCTTTCTGTCGCCATTAACATCAACCGCAATAATGCAAGGGGTTTTTGTGGTTTTATCTACATTGCTATTTAAACCATAAGACCCGCAGCCGCCGCAAGATTCGGCCGGGCCGTCATCATATTGAAATGGTGAACCGCCAACAGCAGCATCACAAAGATAAATGCCCGATTCGTATAATTTAAAATAAGTATATTTTGCTCCATTTCTAAATTCAAATCGCATACCATCCGTTGTATAGAAAGCACTATTTGCATATGAACCTCTTGGGTCTGAAACGAAAAATATTTTATCCCTTTGGGATGTGCTTTTAATTACTGCCATGTGTTTCATTAAATACCCGAATAAATTCGCGTTATCATAAGGGCTTTCGCCATCTATTGCCATATTCATAGTGATTGCACTGTTTAAAACTGAAACCGCTTTTCTTAAACCTGTTTTAAATTCTTGCTGCTGAGAGTTTGAAATAACACTTGGAATAGATATTGCTGCAACAACACCAATAATAGCTAAAGTTATTAATACTTCTGCTAATGTAAAAGCTCTTTTTCCGCCTGTGGGTATTTCGCAAGACTCACTATCGCTTACGCTGTCGTTCGTTTGCTCAATTATCCTACGGCGGCTATCAATAGTTTCGTTCAATACATTCTGTATTGAACTACACCCTGTAAAAGTTTTTTTAAATCTTTTCATAATTTATCCTTTCATTAATTTGTTTTGTCTTGAAATTCCTAGCGGCTCACTTTTCTTGAGCTTCGCTTTTGAAACCTTAAAAAGGTTTCAGCCGCTTCGTCAATCGTTCGCCTTGGCGGGTTTCGCTCGCTTGCGCTTGCTTCACCCTACGGAA
>DVKW01000039.1 GCA_018715855.1 Candidatus Galligastranaerophilus intestinigallinarum | reverse complement strand
AAGGCATAATGTAAAAGCACAAGTAAAACAAGCGCAAACGCCAAAATTGCCAAAAGTTCAAGTTCGCCTGAATATTTGCCGAAAACCCAAGCAAATGAAATGCCAAGGGCAATAATAAGCGTGTCTATTACTTGCTGAGTGTTTATAAGCTTGTTGATAGTAGTATTTTTGTACTCTTTTAACATGATTTCACCTTTTTTAAAAATAATGTATAATAATCCTAAGCATTATTATAGTAAATATCTTAACTTATGGCAAAAAAAGTATTAATTATAGATGATTCCGTTACACAATTAACAAGTTTAAAAATATTCTTTAAAAGAGAAGGCTGGGAAGTTGACACAGCCAAAAACGGTGTTGAGGGGTATGTAAAAGTTTACAAAAATACTCCCGATGTAATTGTTTCCGATGTTTTAATGCCGCATATTGGCGGTTTTCAGCTTTGCAGGCTGTTAAAAAGCAACAAAGAAACCCATGATATTCCCTTTATTATGCTAACCGTTTTAGACAGAAATTTAGACAAATTTTGGGCAAGCCAATCAGGGGCTGATGTTTTTTTAAGAAAAGATTTCGATATGGCAACAATTGTAGCTGCGGCCAATGAAATCACAGAAAAAATGCCTGTTTCGGATTCAATTAAAAATGAACTTAAAACATTTGAAATAGAAGAAGATGCCATAATAACCCAAATTAATAAAATTTTAGATGATGAACTTATGAAAACAACAATAACAAATAAGTTCAGAACCTTAACCGATTATACAAAAGATGATAAATATATAGCGGGGCAAATTTTTAATATATTATCTTCCATCATAGATTATGATATTGCCTGCATTTATTTCCACTCGCCCGATAATTCGGTTCAAAAAAGAATTATTTTTGATGAAGAAAACGTTTCTTTAACAGATGAACTTACCCTTGAACTTTGGCGCCAATTGCTGCCGGATAATACTTCTGAATTTAAGCCCGAAAAACTTGAAAACAATAAACCCAAAATGCCCGTTAATTCAATAGATGACCTTTTATCAAAAAAAGAATTTGATTTTTATTATGAAGATATTTTAATCGGCAAATTGTGTTTTTATTCAAGAGAAAATATTCGCTGGAATAAAATAAGATTTATGCAAACCGTTAAATCGGAATTAGATTTATTTTTAAGGCTTAAATATCTTTATACAAAAACCTGCTACCTTTCAATAACCGATGAATTAACCCAATTATATACAAGGCGCCACTTAAAATCAGTTATTGCACAAGAATTTGAAAGAGCAAAAAGATACGGCACAATTGTAACCGTTGCTATGATAGATATTGACGATTTTAAAATGGTAAACGACAAATACGGCCATATGGCAGGCGATTACGTTTTAAAAGAAGTTTCAAAAATTTTTATAAATACATTAAGAAAAACAGATTTTGTTTACAGATACGGCGGCGAAGAAATTTGCATTTTAATGCCTGAAACAGTTATTGATAAAGCCTATATTCCACTGGAAAGGCTTAGAAAAACAATTGAAAACAGAGATTTTATTTTTGAAGGCAAAAAAATGAACGTAACCGTTTCAATTGGCGCTTCAACTTATGATAAAGAAATGAGAGAAGCAAACGAGCTTATTGAAAAAGCAGACACGGCGCTTTATAAGGCAAAAAAAAGCGGCAAAAACAAAGTGGTAATGGAATATAATGAATAACGCCATCGCAGATTATAAAGAAGAAAGCTATATATTTTTTTCAATAGGAACATTTAACTATGCATTCAGCGCAAAATATGTTCTTGACATTATGCAGCTTGTTGAACTGGAATACCCCGAATCTATGCCCGATTTTATAGTGGGGCTTTTGGAATATAACAACCAAATCATAAAAATTATTGATATAAGAAACATTTTAAAACTGGAAGCTGCACCCTACAGCCTTAATTCCAAAATTATCATAGTTAAAACAAAGAAAGATATCTTTGGAATTATTATAGATGATGTTAAAGAAATAAGAAGAATAAATACCATTTCAATGAACACTCCGCCCTATGACACGGAGAAATCTTATTTAGAGGCAATTTATACAGACAAAGAATTTTCTGTTACCATTTTAAACCTTGAAAACATTGAAAAGAAAATAAATTCTTCATACGGCTTTTTAAGCGACAGCAAAAACAGTGCAGCTTTATATTTGCCAAAAGATACAACATCAAAAGAAACGCTTCATCGAAGAAGGCTTCATTATGCAAGAAAAACAAAAGAAGTAACAAATGAAATCATAAAAAGCCAAGATACCTATATAACTTTTATTATAGATAACAATACCTGTTGTATAAAAATTCTCCACGTGGCAGGGTTTTACAAGTTTGTAAACGTTAAGTTAATTAAAATTCCATGTACACCTGATTTTATTGTGGGTATTGTAAGCTTAAAAGGCAGATATATTACAGTTATTGACCTTTTAAAATACACAGAAAACAGAAACCTTGAAATTACAAAAGAAACAAGCATTATTGTTGTTGAATATGAAGATTATGAAATTGGTATTATAGCGGATGCCATAGGCGAAACAATTGATATAGATGAAAGTCTTATAAATTACAAGCAAGATACGGCAATAGGCTGTTTAAACGAATGCGTTATAAATGATTCCATATATTTATTCCTTGATATTAAAAAATTATTCGGGGATGAAAAACTTTATGTCAGTTGATTTAATTAAAAAAATTATTAATAAAAAAGATATGAAAATAAACATTTTAAAATTTTTAATTTCTGTTTGTGTTGTCTTTTTATTTACCATTTTTCAACCCGTAATGGCAGAAGAAGATTTTCAAAAAATATATGATGAATTAGAACCTGCAAATTTTGAATATATTTTTGGAATTGACCCATATCAAGCGGAAGAATACAAGCAATATATGTTTTCCCCATACCCTTTAATGAGAACGGGGGTTAATTTTATTTTTAAAGAAACGGTTATTCCGCCGGGGTTTTACCTTTTAACGCCAAGAAAAAAAGATGGCAGAACCTATGTTTTATTTAAAGAAAACGGCCGTGTTAAATATATGGTGCCTTGTTATAATGTTGACCTTACAACTGAAGAATTTTATGATGAGTATATTCCAAAACCAAAAACCACCAAATGGCAAAGGTTTAAAACAAAAGTGGCAGATTTTGTGGGAACAATGTTTCCCGAAAAAACACAAAGAAAACCAATTCCAAAAAGCTATATGGAAATAAACGATATAAATGGTGAATTTTGGCAAATTATATTGTATTATGGAACAAACAAATACTTTATGATTTTTAAACAAGATAAATAGGAAGCTTTATGAAAAAATTTACCTTTGTTTTAATTTTAGCGCTTATTGCAAATTTTATGTTAATTGGCGCTGCTTTTGCCGATGTTAGCGAACAGGATGTTAAAGAAGCAATTAAAATAACAGAAAAATTAAGAAAATTATCCGACAGAAACGACATTGAAGGAATTAAAAAATATTATTCGGATAATTATAAAAGCCATGACGGTTACAACAAAGACCAAATAATGGAAATTTTTGAAACGGCAAGAAAACTTTACCCAAGCTCAAAAACAAAAGAAACAATTAAAAAAGTAGATGTTGAAGGCGATTTAATTAAAATTTATATAGATGAAATTTCAACCACAAAATTTACCGTTAAAGGGGAAGATGCCAGCTACACGGAAAACGGCAAAATAAAAGGCAAAATGGTAAGTTCGGCTGATTATTCAATGACATATAAAAAAGAAAACGATTCTTTGGTTGTTGTTGCAGATGAAATTTTTTCCGAAGTAACAGATATAAGATATGGTGAAGCAATGGAAGCTGATTTTAAAATGGAAGCTCCAAAAACCCTGAAGCCAAAAGAAGAATTCACCGTTAAAACAACCTTAATTGTTCCTGAAGATAGAGTTGCAGTGGGTTCAATCGGCCATGATAAAATAGTTTACCCTGTAGAAAAATATTGGGACCCATACAGAGCAATTGATGCAACGGGAATTTTAGAAAGAGTGATGATTGCAAACAATGACAATATAAATGAATATGCAAATGCAACATACGCTTTTATAAAAACCGCAAAAGCCAAAAAGGGCGAAAAAAAGAAATATAGAGCGGTAATTTCAGGCATGGGCTTTTATGTTCAGAGAATGAATATGGAAAAAACAAAAAATGAAAATAAAGGATAATAAAGCATTCACGATTTATATTCTTCTAACCCTTGTTATTTGGCAGCTTGCAATCAGTTTGTCTAAAATTTTTATGAACGAACATTTTTTCAAAAGAAATGAAGATTTAATTTTCTTTTTGATAACAGAAACAAAAAACAAAGGGGCGGCCTTTGGAATATTTCAAGACAGTTCCTTAATTTTAGGGGTTTTGGGGGTTGTTGTTATTTTATTTTGCATATTTTACGTTGCAAAATACATTTCTTTTCAAGATAAAACAAAAATTTTATCTGCCGCAATTTTTACATCAGGCATTTTGGGAAACAGCGTTCAAAGGCTATTTGATGGTTATGTAACCGATTTTATAAAGCTTACTTTTGTTGATTTTCCCGTTTTTAATTTGTTTGATGTTTTAATAACATCATCCGTTTTTATTTATATTTTCTTTTATTTAAGAGAAGAAATTATAAAAAGGGTGAAAAATTGCAAATAAAAATTGAACAAAACGATATAAATAAAAGGCTTGATAGCTTTATAACAGAAGCTTTTTTTGATGAATATAAAATTCAAACAGGTGATGATTTAACAAGAAATATTGTTCAAAAAAATATATCAGATGGTTTTATAAAAGTTAATTCAAAACCTCAAAAGCCTTCATATAAATTGAAATTAAACGATATTGTTGATTTTGAAATAAAAGAAAAAAAAGAAATAATAATAAAACCGAAAAATATTCCCCTTGATATTATTTTTGAAGATGAAGATTTAATTGTTTTAAACAAGCAAAAAGGGCTTATTGTGCACCCGACAAGCAAAATGGAAGAAGACAGTTTGGTTTCTGCACTTTTATTTCATAATAAAAAATTATCTGATATAGGGGGGGCTGTAAGGCAGGGAATAGTGCATAGGCTTGATAAAGATACATCAGGTTTAATGCTTGTTGCAAAAAACAACGAAGCCCATATTAAACTTCAAAAAGATATTCAAGATAAAAAAACAATAAGAAAATATTTGGCCGTTTGTTATGGCAACATTGAAAATGATTTTGGAACAATTGATAAACCCTTGGTTCATTATTTGAATAAAACCGTTAAAATGAATGTGGCAGAAAATGGGCAAAGGGCAATCACCCACTATAAAGTTATAGAAAGGTTTAATTTAGCCACTTTTTTAGAATTGCAACTTGAAACAGGAAGAACGCACCAAATAAGGTGCCACCTGTCTTCAATTAATCACCCTATTATAGGAGATGACCTTTATGGCGCTAAAGGCTTTCAAGGGGGCATTTTCAAAAATCTGAAAACACAAGGGCAAGTTTTAATGTCATATTATTTGTCCTTTACACATCCAAAAAGGGGTGAGATAATGGAATTTATATTGGATGAAAAAAACTATCATCCCGATTTAATTAAAACATTGAATTTATTAAGGAGTATAAGCTAATGGGTACAATTTGCGTTATTTTAGCGGTTTTAATTACCGTTTTTGTTTTAATGACAGGCCAATACAATGATACTGCAATTAACATTCAAATAATGTATACAGACATTTCTCTTAAACTTTCATTCCTTATAATTTGCCTTTTAACTTATGCCTTGGGCATTTTAGCAGGGGTTTTATTAATGTTAAGTTCATTTTTTGAAACTGCCTCAAGATATTCAAAATTAAAAAAACAATACGATAAAACAAATATTGGCGCAGATGATGCGGAAGAAAAAATAAAAGTTTTGGAAAATAAAATAAAAACTCTTGAAATTGCGCTTGATAAGGCAATTAACAATAAATAAAATTAAAGGGGCTAATTTAGCCCCTTATTTAAACGTTTTTTCCCATTTCGTAAGCTTCAATTAAGGCTTTATGGCCTTCAATATCGCTTGGCCTTTCTATGCCCAAGCCCTTAACCACGCCTTTTAATTCAGCCTTTTCATAACAGCTTATCCAGCCCATAAGCCCGTTTATTGTGCCATCTGCCGCATTTATATTTGAATCTGCCGCAGTTACAATTAAATAAATATCTTTAAATAAATAATCTGATGTATAAAGGGGGTTAGACCTGTCTATCATGGTTTTCATTTGGCCTGACATATTGTAGTAATAAACGGGTGTTACCCAAACTATAACATCTGAAAATTTCATTTTTTCAACAATTTCGTTGGCATCATCTCTTATTACGCATTTTTGGGTTTTTTGGCAAGCAAGGCAGCCTTTGCAGAAATTAATTTCTTTATCTCTTAAAGTAACCACTTCTACATTATTGCCTGCATCAGTCACACCTCTTGCAAATTCTTTTGCAATTTTGGCGGAACTTCCCCCTTTATTAGGGCTTGTTGAAATAATAAGAACATTTCTTAACATCTTAATACCTCTATCTTAAATTTTTCAAGCTGTTATCAACATCATTAATTATATCTTCAACATTTTCTAAGCCAACAGAGAACCTGACTAACCCGGGGTTAATGCCGCAAGCTATTAATTGTTCATCTGTTAATTGCCTGTGCGTTGCTGTTGCAGGGTGTAAAACACAAGTTCTTATATCTGCAACGTGAACTTCATTGGATGCCATTTTAAGCCCGTCCATAAATTTTGCTGCAGCTTGTTTACCGCCTTTAACGGTTAGGGAAATTACCCCCGAAGAACCGTTTGGCAAATATTTTTGAGCTAAATCATAATATTTATCGCCCTTTAATCCCGGGTATCTTACTTCTTCAAACATTCCCGTTGAAACAAAATATTCAGCCATCGTCATTGCATTTTTACAGTATCTTTCCATTCTTAAAGCCAAAGTTTCTAAGCCTAAATTCAATAAAAAGCCTGAATGGCCCGACGGGTATGCGCCAAAATCTCTCATAAGTTGCATTCTTGCTTTTATAATATAAGGTGCAAAAGAATAATCTCTTGTATAAATTGTGCCATGGTATGATTCATCGGGTTCTGTAAATTCGGGGAATTTGCCGTTTGTGAAATCAAATTTGCCTGAATCTACTATAACGCCGCCAACCTGCAAGGCATGGCCGTCCATATATTTTGATGTTGAATGAATTACAATATCAGCTCCCCATTCAAAAGGCCTGCATAAAATAGGTGTTGGGAATGTGTTATCTACAATTAACGGAATTTTATTTTTGTGTGCGACTTTTGCAAATTTTTCAATATCTAAAACTTGCAAAGACGGGTTTGTTAAAGTTTCTGCAAAAACAGCCTTTGTATTTGGTTTAATTTTAGAATTAATTTCTTCTTCCGTTGCATCAACATCAACAAAAATGCATTCAATGCCGAGTTTTTTTAAGGTAACTGCAAAAAGGTTTACTGTTCCGCCATAAATTGAAGATGATGAAATGAAACTATCCCCTGAATTGCACAAATTTAAAATGGACATCAAAGATGCCATTTGGCCTGATGTTGTGCACATTGCAGCAACGCCGCCTTCTAAGTCTGCTATTTTCTTTTCAACAACATCAACGGTTGGGTTTGTAAACCTTGTGTAGATGTGAGATTTTGTAGGGTCGTTAAAAACGGCGCCTACTTCATCTGTTGAATTGTAGCGAAATGTTGTGCTTTGATAAATGGGCATTACCCTTGGGCCCGCATTAACAGGAGTATAACCTGAATGTAGACATTTTGTTTCATTTTTCATTTTTTAAGCCCCCTTTTTTAAGCGCCGATTCTATGCACTCTTACAAAATTTGTTCTGCTTGTAATTAAATTTGGCTGAGAACCGATTATTATTACATAATCGCCTTTTTTTAGTTTAATTTCATTTATTAAAAATTCGTCAAATTTTAATAGAATATCATTTGTAATGGGTTCATCCCAATTTTTATAAAACGGAAAAACGCCCCAGCTTAAAGTCATTCTTCTTGCTGTTTTTTTCAAATCGCAAATCAAAACAATGGGCACTTTTGGTTTTAATTTTGAAAGTATTCTTGTTGATTTTCCCGTATGAGAAAAAGAAAGAATTACTTTTGCGCCCACAAATTTAATCATTTTATCTGCGCCATATACAACCGCATGGCGTGTCATTGTGGATGTATCATCTGCAGGCTCTATATCATAATCAAATTCATAAAACCCTGAATTTTCAGCCGCTAAAATAATTTCAGACATCATTTTAACAGCTTCAACCGCATATTTACCCACGCTTGTTTCCCCTGATAACATAACGGCGTCTGCCCCGTCAAAAATGGCATTTGCAACGTCAGATGATTCCGCACGGGTTGGAATAGGGTTTTCTATCATAGATTCAAGCATTTGAGTGGCTACAATAACCGCTTTTTTATGTTTATTACAGGTTTTAATAATTTTTTTCTGACAAACAGGAACCTCAACCGGAGATAATTCAATACCTAAATCTCCCCTTGCAACCATAACAGCGTCAGACACTTCAACAATTTCATCAAGGTTTTCTATTGATTGGGGCTTTTCTAATTTTGCAACAATCGGAATATCACCGTTGAATTTTTTAACATATTCTTTGGCTGTTAAAATGTCATTTTTTTCTCTGACAAAAGAAAGCGCCAAAAAATCGACATCTTCATCAACTGCAAGTTTAATAAAATCTATATCTCGTTCTGTTACTGCATTTAAACTTGCGGTAGACCCCGGAATATTTATTCCTTTTCTTGATTTCAAAATGTTTGGCACAACCACATTTGTTATTACTTGGTTATTTTTAATTTCTTTTACTCTTAATTGAATTTTGCCGTCATCAACAAGAATGATTTCCCCTGTTTCAACGTCATTTGCAATGCCTTTATAATCAACGGGAATAATATTTTCTTTTTTTTCGCCCGAATAATGTTCCAAAATAATTTCTTGGCCTTTTTCAAGGGGAATTTCATTATCTAAAACACCAATTCTGATTTTTGGCCCTTGCAAATCCACAAGCGTTGCAACAAAAACTTTCATTTCATCTGCAACTTTTTTAACAAGTCTTATTTTTTCTTTGTGGTAATCGGAACTTCCATGGGATGTATTGAACCTGAAAACATTTGCGCCTGCCTTTATTAATTCTTTAATTTTTTCTTCGCTGTCTGTTGCAGGGCCTATTGTAACAACGATTTTGCTTCTTCTTTTGGTTTTCATTTGTTGTTTTTCTCCTTAATTTACCCCAGGCAAAGGCGCAGAATTATTGTTTTGCGGGCTTAAATTTTGTTTAAACTGCATAACGGGGCGAATTGTTTTATTTTTGGCTTCGGTTGCTTCTTTGCTTACAGATGAAGGCAAACTATCCGTTTTATTTTTAAATACGGATTGCGGCTGTTTTATAACCTGTTCCTTTTGGGGTATTACAATCGGCTGTTTTGTTTGATTGTTAGCACCTGTATCGGTTGCAGAATTTTCATTTTCAAAGCCTTCAATCGGTTCATCATCTATTATGATGGAGTCATCTCTTGTTTGTTCTTGTTTTTGTTCATCAACATAGATAACTTCATTGTTTTGTGATTTACCGTTGTTTGTAAAATCAGGATAATCAAAAACAGATTCAGGGTAATCAGTTAGTGCAACCTTCATAAAATTGCCCCAAGCTCTTGCAGGCAAGCCCCCGCCTGTAATACCGGGGAGTTTTGAGTTATCGTCATTTCCAAGCCAAACCCCTGCAACAATATCAGGGGAATAGCCCATAAACCAAGCGTCACGGTAATCATCCGTTGTGCCCGTTTTGCCTGCTACTTCACGGCCGACAGCTGCGCCTCTGCCTGTTCCTTGTTCAACGACTTTTTTCAACATATAAGTCATGCCTGCAGCCGTATCATAGCTTATAACTTTTATCACTTTTGTGGGCATTGCTTCATAAATTACAACACCACGTGAATTTTCAACTCTTTCAACCGCATACGGGCGAACTCTAAAGCCCCCGTTTGCAAAAGCACCGTATGCAACCACCATATCATAAAGTTTAACGCCGTTTGAACCCAATGAAATTGTTAAATCAGGCTGCAAGGGGGTTGTAATTCCCAAATCTCTTGCAATTGAAATAACAGGGCCAACGCCTACTTTATCAATCAAAGTTGCCGCAATAACGTTTGAAGATAGCGCTAAAGCTTTCCAAAGCGGCATTTTGCCTCTATATTTATCGCCATAGTTTCTTGGCGCCCACTTGTTAAATTGAACGGGCTTATCTTCCATAATGTCATTCACGCTAAACCCTTGCTGCAAGGCTGCTGCATAAACAAAAGGTTTAAATGATGACCCCGGCGGCCTTATAGCATTTACAATTCTATCATATTGGCTTTTTTCATAATTTTTGCCGCCAACGTATGCTAAAATTTTGCCCGTTGTGGGGCTGAAGGCAAAAAGAGCCATTTGGGTTTTATCTGCCGTTAAGCCGGCACCTGATAACCCATTATTAATTGCATTATCTGCCGCTTTTTGGTCTTTATAGTTTAGGGTGGTATAAATTTTCAACCCGCCTTGTGAGATTTCTGTTTCATCGAACCCGATGTCTGTTAGCTCCCTTAATACGAAATCAATAAAATAGGGAGCTTTATTAAAAGAATAAATTCGAGGCTTTTTATTTAATTTTAAAGGTTCATCGAGCGCTTGTTTATATTGCTTTTTATTGATGTAGCCTGTTTTATACATTCTTTTTAAAACCTGATTTCTTCTTTTTATTGCAGCATCAGGATTTGAAAAAGGCGAATAAACGCTTGGCGCTTGTGGAAGCCCTGCAATTAAGGCAGCTTCCGCTAAAGTTAATTCATCTAAATTTTTATCAAAATAAGTTTTGCTTGCAGATAAAACGCCATATGTGCCTGAGCCTAAATAAACAGAATTTAGGTACATATCAAGAATTTCATCTTTTGAAATTGTTTTTTCAATTCTGTGCGCTATGATTAATTCTTTTATTTTTCTATCAAACGTTCTTTCGTTTGATAAGAATAAAATTCTTGCCAATTGTTGAGTAATTGTGCTTGCACCTTGTTTTAATTTTCCCGCACGAATATTTGTTAAAACGGAACGAACCAAACCTAAGGTGTCAAAGCCCCTATGGTGGTAGAAATTTTTATCTTCCGTTGCAATAACCGCATTTTTTAAATTATCGGGGATATCATCTATTGAAACTTTTTCAAATTTATAAGCAGTAAAGGTTTTAATGTTTTCACCATCTGAAGAATAAATTGCAGTAACGGGGTTTGGCTTAATTTCCCTAAAATTATCAATTGGTTTTAAACTTGCCAAATACAGGTTAAAAGCCACAATTACAGCCAAAAAAGCAGACAGTGCCACCACAATAAAATATGAAAAACACCCTGTGTTATTTTTTCTTTTTATAGAAACTCTTTTAATTTTTCTTGTCATAATTATGTATTCTATAATATAAACAATAATAATGCCACAATTTAATTATTGTTTAAAGTTTCCATTATGTTTTCTTCCGGTTTTAATTTAAAATTTTCACACCTGTTCCAAATTAAAGTTTCAAAATCATCCCCGTTTTCATTTTTAAGACAGGAACAAGTTCCCCTTAAAAGGTCAACCGTGACGTCTTGAACAGAATTAAAATGAACGCAATTTTGGCAAATTTTTAATGCAAACCCGTGAGAATGAATTTTTTTAGACATATTTGAAATGGCATCATACATTCTTATAGATTCATCAGAAATAACTCTTTTTTTTCTGAACCTTAAAATAACCCTTCTCATGCCATCTTCAGATATTAAATCCATTTTGCACATAACATTTTTTTTGCCGTCCGTAACATAAGCATCCATTGTTGCGGATTTAACATTTTTTTCTTCCGCAATTGTTTTTAAAAGTGCACGTTTTGAAATATCTTTTGTTATTTTTCTGAAATTAAAAGCAAATGAATAAAATGGATATAAGAGGAAAAGAAAAGCTTTTATGGGGTTTAATTTTGAAGCAATAAACCCTAAAGCCCAAACCAAAATATAAAATATTCCCAAATGAAGAATATATTTAATTCCGATTGAACTTATAAAATTAAAAGATGAATACAAAAGAATTAAATAAAGCGCAATTGTAACGGCAACATTTGGCTGCAGCATTGATAAAACAAATTCAACAAAATACCAAGGTTTTTTAAACAGAAGTTTTGAATAATATCTGAATAATGCAAACCTGACGCCAAAACCCGCAGTTATAGGGTTGTAATATTCCGCTTCAACAATTGTTTCAATAAAAGGCGAATAAACGGGTTTTATGCCGTTTGAAGCCAAAAATAGGGAATATTTTAATTCATCTTCCCTTGTTTCAAAGCAAATTCTTCCCGTTTTTTCCAAAATATCCGCTCTTACAACCAAATTATCGGAATCTATAACAGATGCAAGCTCAAACATTTTTCTTGCAATATTTGTTGTGTTATTTTTAAATTCTTGTTTTGCTTCTAAAACTTTTGCTCTTACAAGATGGTTTTTAAACTCGGGAACAACCGTTGTTTTACCTGTTATAACAGAAGAATTTTGTTCATTTAGGGCAATATTAACATTTTCCAAATAATCTGACATAACGTATCTGTCTGCGCCCAAAAAAACGTAAGCATCAAATTTTGAAGTTGTGATAATTTTTTCTATAAATAAATTCAAAGCTTTATTTTTTTTGAAAAATTCGGCATTTTCTATGCAGTGAATTTGCGCCCCTGCAATGCAATCCGGCGTATATAAAAGGGAATTTGAATCTTTTGCAAAAACGCAGTGAACAGAATAATTTTCTTTGTCATAAGTTTGGTCGTTTAAGGCACTTAATAAAGGTTCCAAGCGCCTTGATTTTGAATTTGCAAAAATAATTACACAGAGCTTATTTTTGTTTAATTCCGCCCCTTTAAATTTTTCTTGTGAATTTTCCTTTATATAGGCATTTGTTGAAATAAGAGCTTTTAAATTAATCGTTAAAAGGTAAATACCGTATAAAATAAGGTATAAAAAGATT
>DVKW01000038.1 GCA_018715855.1 Candidatus Galligastranaerophilus intestinigallinarum | reverse complement strand
GATCTTTTTCGATATACCGACCTCTAAGGTTCAAAGCAAGCTTTTCACCTAAGAGTCTGGCATCCCTTGCTATTTTTTAATGCCTAAAAATATATTCTCGACAAAGGTCGAGATTACTGTAATTTAACGGGACATTTTATCTGGTCATCATTGTCCGATTACTGTCCAAGAATTGACTTAAATTTTCTATTTTAAAACCAATGTTATAGTCTATTTCGCCCTCACAATCTAACTTGTACGGCAAAAACGATTATTTGACATTTTAAGTAAATAAAGTCCGGTTACTATAAAAAGTTTTAAATTTTATGCTTCTCTCCCCATTCACATAATGAATATAGTATAGGAATAAATGATTTCCCTTTTTCAGAAAGATAATATTCAACCTTAGGGGGAATTTGAGCGTATTCTTTTCTTATGATTAAATCATCTTTCTCAAGTTCTTTTAGCACATTACTTAGGGTTTTATGTGAAATCATTTTTAAATATTTTTGTAGTTGATTAAACCTGATTACATTATGCCTGTATAGTGCGTATAAAACAGTTAGCTTATATTTTCCGTTAATAAGCGATAATGTGTAATTAAATCCGGTATCTTCGAAATTTTCAACTTCTTTTATGCAATCTCTTTCTTTAGTTTTCATATTACTTCCTTATAAGTTAGTAGGTTACCTAAATATCCGTACTTGAATATATTTCCCCCACAATTTATCATAATAAAGTAAAAAAATAAAGGATAGCATATGAGAGAACAAATTGAAGAATATAATGCAGTCGAAAATTTGGCAAGAAAATTTATAGAAGCAGTAAAAAAAGGTGACAGTAAAATTGTAAAACCTTATTTTTATGAAAAAGCTAATTTCTTTGGTCAATTAAATGAAAAAGAATATCAATCAGGCCCAATTCAAGGTTTTTACGACACGATTGATAAAATGGGACCATGCGGGGATGATTATATTGCAAGGGTTGATGTTATTACATTAGAAAAAACAATCGCTGCAGTTAGAGTAATAGAAGATAACTGGCACGGATATAAATTTACTGATTTATTAATTATGAATAAAATAAACGGTGAATGGAAAATTGTTGCAAAAGTTTATGATACATTGTCTTATGGAAAATAGCAATGAAAGTTCTTTTACTAAATGGTTCGCCACACAAGGAAGGTTGTACTTATACAGCTTTATGCGAAGTTGCAAATGTGCTAAATCAAAAAAATATTGAAACTGAAATATTTTATATTGGAACAGATGCAATTTCTCCTTGCAGAGATTGCAGAGCTTGTGCGAAACTAGGCAAATGCGTAATCAGAGATAAAGTGAATGTATTTCTTGATAAAGCAGAGACATCTGATGGATTTATTTTTGGCTCTCCCGTTCATTATGCAAGCGCAAGTGGTATAATTGTACCTTTTTTAGATAGAGCCTTTTATGCAGATTCTTTGAGCAATAAAAAGAGATTTTATCTTAAACCTGGTGCTGCAGTAATTTCAGCAAGGCGTGCAGGAACAACTGCAACATTAGACCAGTTGAATAAATATTTTCTGGTATCAGAAATGCCAATTATATCTTCAAGATATTGGAATATGGTTCACGGATGGACTCCGGAAGATGTAAGAAAAGATGAAGAAGGTCTGCAGACAATGAGAATATTAGGTACAAATATGGCTTGGTTTTTAGAAATGAAGGAATTTTATATTAAATCTAACCATAATTTGCCTAATATGGAAAATTATATTTTCACAAATTTTATAAGATAAAATATATATTCAATCGTATAGAAAAATTCACAGGTTGTTAAATCTGTGGAATTTTCTATTAATTTAATTCTTGTTTTTCTATAATTTATAAAACAACGCTTCCTCTGTTTATTGTTTGTCCGGTTTCTTCAATTGTATCTGTACAGCTTATTTTTGTAGCCAACCCTTTTTCATCTGTCGTGATGTCAAAAGTTCTTAAATAGCCTGAATTTCTTTTTATCCTTCTAACCAAGTTTTTTAGCCTGTCTGCATATTCGTTTTCAATTTGTTTGGCTTTGTCTTTATATATTCTTAGGCTTCTGCTTGTAGTGTGGCGAAGTTTGGTGGCAGCATTTGTCTTATCAGATATAATTTGAGAAGCTCTAATGGCATCTTGCCCTGTGAAAAGATAAACATCCTCATTAACTTTAGCAAGGCAAAATTTACTTGCCTCATCATAATCGGTCATATTTGAGTGCAAAAATGTGCTAATTTTTTCTGTTTGCCCGTCATTATATGGCCCATGGTTTTTATTTTGGCCTTTAACCGTATTAATAACAGCTTTCGTATAGCAATCAACACTATCACAATATCTAAAACGCCTGCTTGTGTCTGAATTAATTTTTATTGCTCCATTAAATGATACTTCCAATTTTTACCCTTCCTAAATTAAAAATTATTTTGTTCGCTTTCCCTTAATGCTGTTATGGCTCTTTTAAAACTTTTTATGTGAGATTCAAAAGGATTATCCTTTATTTTTGATTTAATTTTTAAAAATAACAGCGTTTGAAAAACAAGGCTTGAAGATTTTACATCCGGAATTTTTTTGTTTGTATAAATGCCCGTTTCTAAGGGTTCATCCAACTTGTCGCTTAAAAAGCGCATTCCGATTGCAAAGCCTTTTGTGTAAGGTGCTTTGTAAATTTCTATGGTGTCTCCTTCGGTTACTTCTTTTATAACCTTGTGGTCTATAAATTTTTTATAATCTTCAACTAAATTATCTGTATAACCATTTGGTGTGCCTTTTGGCATTTTCTTATACAAAGAATCATCAACTATTAAATTTGCCCTAAAACTAATATTGTCCATAACAGAAGCTTTAAAAACCATAAATAAATAAATTTGCATATAAAATATTTTGGGCAAATAATTTATTCCTTGAGTTTTAAAAAATCATAAGGAATTTTTTTATGAATATTAATTTTACAGGTAGAATACCAATAGCAAAATGCCAAATTAAAGACAGAATTTCAGGCGAACAAACGCCTGTGACATTTTTTGAATACGATTGCAAAGATATTGAAGATTCTATTGAAGTTAAAACTGCAAGAAGAATGCATTCTTTTAAAGATTCTATTTCAAGATATATGGCGATTAAAACCGAACAAATTCAAAACAGGGAAAAACCAAACAAGGAAAGATTTTTTGGACTGGCTTCAAAGAATTCCGAAATAATCGGTTTGGCGCAAACAAAAGCAGATGGCAAGGGCGTTCATATCGATTTTATTGAAACAGATTTTTGCCGTTACAAACATGCGGGACGCAACATGTTGGCATTAATCGGAAAATATGGCATAGAAGATGAAAAACGCCTTATTATAGATTGTTACACAGATGGAGCGTATGAATTTTATACAGAAAAATGTAAATTTAAACCGTTTGAAAAAGGAAGAAAACTTGCGCTTGGGCCAAAAGGAATAAGAAAATTAATTCAAAGTGCACAAACAAAATCAAAAGCTTCTTTTCGGGATATTCGCTAGATGCTTTACAAATATTAACAATGCGCATATTTTTAAACAAAAAATTAATAAAAATTTTGTTTAAATAATTGTAATATATAGAAAAGAAGGAAAATTGTGGTTGGAATTAGTAAAAATGTTGTTAAAACCTCTGAAAAAAGCAACGATATAAAAAGCACTCTTGCAGCATATACCGCTGCAGGCGCTGTGCCTTTGGGGGCATTGCCGGCTCAGCTTTTAGCTGCAAATAAAATGTCAAAAATTTCAAGAAATTTAGATAAAGACACGGTAGAAATTGTAAACAAAGCTGCAGACGATGTTCTGGATAAATTAACAAACCTTGGAAAAAAGGGTGTTAAAATTAATAATTTTCAAAATGCTGGAATTAACGCAACAGGTTTGCCCGATAAGGTGTTAGAAATAGTAAACCCTTTATTTGCAACTGCAAACGGCAAAAATGCATTTTTTACAAATAAGCCCATGCCGGCTGCTAATCTTGCAGCAAACACGGTTGTTGTTAACAGAAATAAACTTTCTTTATCAACGTTCCATGAACTTGGGCATGCTCATAATTTTAATAATTCAAAATTTTGGAAGGCAATGCAAAAAGTAAGAACTCCTTCCATGCTTCTTGCGAGCACCTTTGCTCTTCTTCCTGCTCTTACAAAAGATATTAAGCCAAAAGAAGGCGAAGAATTAACAACAAAAGAAAAAATTAATAACGGTTTAAGAAAGGCATCCCCTGCTTTGGCCTTTCTTTCAATGGCGCCAATGCTGTTGGAAGAAGGAAAGGCAACTCTAAATGGCAACAAATGGGCAAAAGAATTATTAAGCCCTGATAATTATAAAAAAGTTGCGAAGTCTAACAGATACGGTTATGCTTCATATTTGGCATCAGCTGCAAGCTTTGCGCTTATGGCATTTGTTGCTAAAGGTGTTAAAGATAAATTTGCAAATAAAAATGAACAAAAAGCTCCTAATTAGGGGCTTTTTCATTAATTATTTTTTCTGTTAAATTTGCAGCGTATTTAATAAATTCAACGCAATGGCGCTTTTTATAATATTCTTCCGTTCTTTCTTCGGGGGTAAAGCCGTTTTTATCTTCGCCGATTAGGTCGCGGCACAAAATTGAACCGAATTTATTTTTAAATTCATCTGCTAAATCTTGAATAAGCTTGTAATGTTTGGCTTTTATTTCATCATTATTTTTTTCAATATAGCCACATTTTAGCCCCACTAATAAAAACATGGAACTAACGGCGCCGCAAACTTCTCTAAGTCTTCCCATGCCACCACCCATAGATGATGTCATTTTTAGGCCAACTTCAAAATCTATGCCAAAATCTTTACAAAATGCACAAAAAACAGATTGTGCGCAATTATAGCCCGATAAAAATAATTCTTCCGCTTTTTTTGCCTTGTCTTCCATAAAAACTATTATATCGGCTAAAAGATTTTTGGCTATTTTTGTGCTAGTATTTGTAAAATACATTGGGTGGTAAGTTTTGAAATTGAAAAAGGTTTTAGTTTGCATACACATTTATTATCATAACCAAGTTGACTACATAATTGAAAAATTAAAAAGTCTAAATGGTCTTGATTATGATTTATTTGTTACATATACAAACGAAAACAAAGAAACAAACGAAAAATTTTTAAATTTTAATAAAAATGTAAAATTTAAACAGGTTGAAAATAAAGGTTATGATATTTACCCATTTTTAGTTTTAATTAATGAAATTGACCTTGAAAATTATTCTTCTCTTTTAAAGCTTCATACAAAAAATTGTAATACAGGCAGAAATATAATTTGGAGAAACGATTTATATGAATGTCTTCTTGGCACAAAATATATTTTTAGAAAGAATTTAAACAAACTTAAAAAATATGGAATTGTGGGCGCAAAAGAAAGAATAACAACAATGAACGAAAGATGCCCCGAAAATGTTTGGCTTTTTGAAGATGTATGCAAGCAAATCGGAATTGAACCCAAAAAAGCAAATTTTATTGCAGGAACAATTTTTTTAGCAAGAATTGAAATTATTAAAAGAATTAAAGAATTAAATTTACTTCAGCTTGATTTCGACAACAAAAAAATGGAAACAGGCTCAATTGGAACAAATGCCCACGTGATTGAAAGGCTGTTTGGTGTTATTTGCAACGAATTAGGCTTTAAAATATATGGTTCAAACCAAAGAAAAGCTTTTTCAAAAGAATGGCGGAATAATATTCTAAGAAAAATATTTTCAATTCAAAATAAAGATTGCAAAAAGTTTTATACAATTTTTGGAATAACAATTTCAAAAAATAGATACGAATATGAAATTAAAGGGCTTGATAATAATATCTATATAACCAAAAACAATGAAAGAAAATTTTTAAAAGAAAAAACAATTAAGGGTTTAGAAATTTTAATTAATGGTGATGGCAATGTAATTAAAATTGCAAAATCTGCAA
>DVKW01000037.1 GCA_018715855.1 Candidatus Galligastranaerophilus intestinigallinarum | reverse complement strand
CAAAAGCTTTTTCAAAAGTTTTAAATAAAAAAGAAGAAAATGAAAACAAATTTAAAAACATAGGAAGAAACGACCCCTGCCCCTGCGGAAGCGGCAAAAAATTTAAAAAATGTTGTATGTTAAAAGAAGGAATATAAAATTATGAAAAAGAAACTCACAAAACTTATTGTAACAAGCTTAATTATTTCACTTGTAAATACAGGCATGCTTTTATATTTGGTTTCAGACAATGTAATTACAACAATTCAAAATAGGCCTGTTGTAATTTCAAGAGATTACGACAAAGGCCAATCAATGGAAAAAGCACTTCAAACAAAAAAACCTGTTATTGTTTGGTTTTATACAGATTGGTGCCGTTATTGCCAAAAACTGGCGCCAACATTTAAAAAATTAACCAAAGACAGACAAATTAAAAAAGAATATGCAATTGCTTATGTAAACGCAGAAGACCCAAGAAACAAAGAATACGTTAAAGAATATAAAGTGGAAGGGTATCCGACTGTTTATTTAGTTAAAGAAGGCAAAAAAGAATTTATTTCGCCTGTAGATTTACTATCACCCTTCGCATTGGATGTTTTAAAAGCAAAATTTCTTGAATTTGTGAAATAAAATTAAGGGTTGCTTGTATAAAAAAGAAAACCAACTAAAAGGTCTGCCAAAAGCAAATAAACAGTGCACAAAATGGCAGACCTTGTTGTTGAATCACCAACATTTTTGGCGCCGCCTTCTGTTTCATAGCCAACTGTTGCACAAACGGTTGCAATAATTCCGCCGAATAAAAACCCTTTTAATAAACTTATATAAATATCTTTTGTATTAAACATTAACCAAACAGAATTCAGGTAGCGGTTAGGGTGAAGGTCTATTGAATAATAAGAAACAACCATGCCGCCTAAAACCCCTAAAAATTCTGCTAAAATAACAACAAAAAGGCAGCTGAAAGAAGCTGCTATTATTCTTGGCGCAAAATAATAACCGACAGGGTCAACCCCTAAAACCTTCATAGCGTTCACTTGAGATGTTACCTTCATGTTTGCAATTTGCGCCGTTATTGCCGTTCCTGCCCTTGCGCCCATTGCAAGCGCTGCAAACCCCGGGGCAATTTCTCTGATTAGGGCTATTCCTAAAAAGCCACCAATATAATCATCTGCACCAGATAACAAAAACTGTTTTGAAACCTGAAGCGCTATAACAGATGAAGCAATAATAACAATCATTAAACAAATGCCCAATGAATCAAAACCGATTATGGCAGCTTGAGAAATAACACTTTTAAATGTTACATTTCCTTTAAATGTATATTTAACAGCATCTATAAAATTTTGAACACATTTTCCTAAAAAAGAAATCATGACCTTAATTTTACAATTAAATAACGTTTAATTCAAATTTATTACCATAATTACAGAAAAAATTTTTTTTCACAGGTTTTAAAACTAACGAAAAAAAAGAAAGCAAGAAAAATGTATATATCTGAAATTTCATTTTCCCCAAAAATTATAAACAAAAAAACCGTCGTTAACGAAAAAAAGACACTTGGGGAAACAAATAAAACAACAACAATAAACTTAAATTACAGCCCTGCATTTACAGGCAATATGTATAATTTTACCCCATTGGATGAAAAAAGCTTTTTAGATAAAGGGGGAATTTTAAGATATGATTTTGCGGCAAGCAAAAACGGCACCCCTTATTCAGGAAGGCTTGTAAACGATTCAAAAAATATGCAGGTTGTATCTTCTTATCAAAACGGGCAAAAAACTTCAATCAACATTGCTTGGAGCCAAAGGGATGATATGGATGACATTTCAATTCACCTAAAAAAAGAAGACGAAATGAACAATTCACATGGCGGTAAAACCCTTGTTTGGACAAACGTTGCAAAAGATATTGAATATTTAGAGGACTACGATTTAGAAGGCAAACTTGTTCACACAGGGCTTTTTGGCTATAAAAGCGCACAAGATAACACTATTATAATGACAGTTCAAAGAGATTTTGAAAAAGACGGCATTACCCCATACAGAGAAGAAACAACCACAAGCGAAGAATATAAACATTTATTTGGCTATACAAGCAGAATAAGCCTTGCAACAGAAAACGGAACAAAAGAAATTTATTATGATGCAGACTCAAAAGACAAAACAAGAACATCTGCCTCAAGAACGTTATTTTTTAACAAATTCGGAAGAATTTATAAATCAAGCGAAGAAGATGTAACCTATTTTGACCCGAAAAATAATGCGCCTTATGCAAAATCAGACAGAAGGGTTGTTTTTAGAGATAAAAAAGGCGATTTAGTTGTAAGAGATTTCAACTTCAGAACAACAGATTACACGCAAGGCGCAGGGCCTATAAGAAAATTTGTTTATGACGAACACCCAAGCACAATAAGAGATATAAAAGGAAGCACATATTTTTATTATGACGGCCTTACAAAAAAACGCTATGCAGCGGAAGAATATGAAGAAGGGAAAGATTTACCCGTTTGCATTGCAAATTTTGACAAAAAATATGCCGCAGAAATTAAAGATGTTGCAAAAAATTTATTAATTGTTAACGTTTTTGCAAATTTTGAAAAATTGGCCACATCCATTATGTTTGAAAAACGTGACGGCAAATATAACGTAAAAGAAGTTGATGTTTTCGACCCTAAAACCGAAAAAAGAACAATAACAAGAAGAGTTTTAACAAACGGCACAATTACAACACAATTTTTTGATGAAAAAGGCAAAATGATAGAAACAAACAAGCAGCTTCCCGAAAATGCAGGCGGTGAAGAAACTTAAAATACTGTTAAAAAAAACTTTTATATGTTAATATTGTTTTAATTAATTTTAAGGATGCTATTTTGAAAAAGATTATTTCCAAAAAAGAAGCTGCTTCACTTGTTAAAAGCAATTCAACCGTTATGATTGGCGGTTTTTTGGATTGCGGCGTGCCCGATAAAATTATTGACGAATTAATTAACACTGAAGCCAGCAATTTAACACTTGTTTTAAACGATACTTCATACCCAAATGTTGACAAGGGGAAGTTAATTTCAACAGACAAAATTAAAAAAATAATCACATCTCACATTGGAACAAACCCAATCACAGGCCAAAAAATGATGGAAGGCAAAATTGAAGTTGAAATTTTACCGATGTGAACTTTGGTTGAAAAAATAAGAGCCTATGGAGCAGGGCTTGGCGGCATTTTAACCCCGACAGGCGTTGGCACGATTTTAGAAGAAGGCAAACAAACCATGACCGTTAAAGGCAAAAAATATATTTTTGAAGAGCCCTTGGGTGCAGACGTTGCGTTTATTTACGGCACAACCGTTGATAAATTCGGCAATGTTGCTTTTGAAGGAACAACAAGAAACTTTAACCAAACAATGGCAACTGCAGCAGATACGGTTGTTGTTCAAGCAGATGAAATTGTTGATTGCCTAAACCCGAATGAAATTATCATCCCCGGCGTTTTTGTGGATTACATTGTTGAAAATAAGGAAGAAAACTAGATGGCACCGGTTGTTGACGCTGTATTATCAAAAGAAAAAATCAGAGAAATTATTGCAAGACGCGTTGCAAAAGAATTAAAAGACGGAAATGTTGTAACATTGGGCATTGGCCTTCCAAATGAAGTTGCAAACTACATTCCAAACGATATTAACATTATTATTCATTCTGAAAACGGCGTTTTGGGCCTTGGCAAAAAAGCAGCGGGCGAATATATCGACAAAAAAATAATAAATTCAGGGGGCATTCCCTTTGGCATTAAAAAAGGCGCAAGCTTTTTCGATTCCGAAATGGCTTTTATGATGATGCGCGGCGGCCACATAGATGTTACTGTTTTGGGTGCACTTCAGGTTGATGAAGAAGGCAGCCTTGCAAGCTGGTTAATTCCGAACAAATTTGTCCCCGGC
>DVKW01000036.1 GCA_018715855.1 Candidatus Galligastranaerophilus intestinigallinarum | reverse complement strand
ACCCCTATTGTAGAATTTGGCCTTGCAATTTGAATTGCCATATTAAAAGTATCTTTGCCGCCTGCCGCTTCTATAACGCCATCAAGGCCATAAGGGGTAATTTTTTTAATTTCTTTTTCAATATCAACCTTATCAGGGTTAATAAAATAATCTGCCAGCCCTTTATTTTTTGCAATTTCAAGCCTTTTTTCATTTATATCTATTGCAACAATTTTTTTCACCCCTAAAATTTTTGCAGATATCATAGCGCACATTCCAACGGGGCCGGCACCTATTATTCCAATTGTATCTTCTTTTTTAATGTCTAACATAAGCGCTGCAAAATAGCCGCTTGATAAAATGTCGCCAACAAATAAAGCGTTTCTGTCTGAAACATTTTTTGGTAATTTATATAAAGTATTATCTGCATAAGGAATTCTGACAAATTCTGCTTGAGCGCCATTTATTCTGCAGCCAAGCTCCCAGCCGCCATTTATGCAATTATTTACAAAGCCATTTTTACAAAAATAGCATTCATTACAAAAAGTTTCACAGTTAACGGCAACTCTATCTCCGATTTTTAAATTTTTAACATTATTGCCAACTTCATCTACAACACCAACAAATTCATGCCCCAAAACAACCCCATTAACTGCTCTTGGAACAAAACCTTTTTTAATGTGGATATCTGATGTACATATTGAAGATAGGGTAACTTTTAAAATAACATCAGTATCTTTTATTATTTTCGGTTTTTCAATTTCAACAAGTTCAATTTTTTTGTCGGAATTTTTATTGTAAATTAAAGCTTTCATTTTTAATTTTCCGGTTTATAAATTACACCATTTAATTTTACATATTTTTCAAGAATTCTTTCGCCTTCAATTTTTTCAATATCAGGAAAAACTTTTATTCCTCTTTTTTTAAATTCTTCTATCCAATTTGGCTTAAAGCCTTCGTCAAACCCTGTTATTTTTTCAACTGAAATTGATGGTGCGGAATAATAAATTTTTTTAATTCCTGCCCACATAATAGCCCCTAAGCACATGATGCAAGGTTCGCTTGTTATATAAATTGAAAGGTTATATGGTGCAAGGTTATATGTTTTCAGCTTTTCTTCAGCAGCTTTTATTGTGTTAATTTCTGCATGGGCTAAGCTTAAATTTGATTTAACAACAGAATTTCTTTCTTTTGAAATTAAATTGTAATTTTCATCGTAAATAGCGGCTAAAAATGGGCCATAGCCGTTATCAATTGTTTCATCAAGTTCTTTTAATAAATTTTTTATAATTAAAACGTCATTTTCATTCATATTCAAATTATAGCAAATTTTTTACTTTTTATGTATTATATTGAATATTGTCAAGGAAAAGGATTGCTGTTTGAATATATTGCCGATAGTTCCCTATAGCTGCGGGAAAAACAACTATACCAAAACAAAAGGCCGAAAAATTTCTTCCGGTTGTTCATTTGGCAACAACTACGGTGTAATAACACCCCAACTTGACACGTTTATTCAAACAAAAGGCTACCCTAACATTAAAACCACACATTTTTATAGAACCCCTAAAATAAAAAGAACCCCAAAATCAGGCAAATTTAACATTCAAGATTACAAAAATTTGTCTAAAACAGAAAAAGAATTTATTTCGGAAAATATTCCAAATGAAATTAAAGAACTTGCAATGGTGAATGTGGGAGTTGGCATTGCCTTAAAACAAGCTTTTGATGATAAATATGGCGAAGGAAATTATAAATTCATATCACTAGGCACCTCGCCCGCCTTAACTGCAAAAGTTATGGAATTAACGGGGGCGGATGTTGTTTATCTTCCAATGTCTTATGCTCACACCACCTGCACAAAGCACTGGCTTCAAGAATCCCCATACATTGATTTTTATAAAGGTTATATGGAAAATATCGGCCTTACAAATGAAAATTTGAGAAAAGAAAATAAAAGAGGAATAATTTGTGATTATACGGTTTCAGGAAGAAGTTTGGAATTATCCGAATTTATGCTAAAAGGGCCGTTGGGGTTGGATGAAAGCTTGCTTGATACATATACAATGAATAATTTAATTCAAAATTCTCCTTATATTCAGGAAGATGTTAAAGACAGATACTTAAACGAGCTTTTAAAAAAAGAAAAAGCAGCAGATTATTGCGATGTTCCGCACTTTTCTTTTATAGATAAAAGGCCTTTTAATTCAGGCAAAATCAATTCTTCAAAAAGCCTTATAAAATATTTTGAAGATTACCGTGCAAAATCTTCTAACCCGTATAATTTTTCTGTTATGAAAATTTTGGAAGATGAAAATTTACTTTCTTAAACTAATCGACAAATTAAATTTAGAGAATATACTTTTAAATTATGGATAAATTGAATTTTTTAACGGCAGGCATTCCGTTATGTGCCAAAGATTATAAACAAGGGTTTGAAACTTTATCAAATATGGGCTTAGATGGCTTAGAGCTTGAATTTGTAAGGTGTGTCAGAATTTCTGATATTTCAAGAAAAAGTGTTTTAGAGAGAAATAAAAACCTCGTAGTAACAGCCCATGCGCCTTTTTATGTTAATTTGAATTCAAAAGAAGAAGAAAAAAT
>DVKW01000035.1 GCA_018715855.1 Candidatus Galligastranaerophilus intestinigallinarum | reverse complement strand
CTTTATTTCCTTTTTTCTTATTATATTTTTAAAAACTCCGTTTTCCATAAAATTTAAGATACCATAAAATAAGAAAATAATTAAATAATGTTATTTTTCTTAAAAACGACAAGATTTTTTAGCTATTAAGTGTTATAGTAGAAAAAGCTTATAATTAGAGTTTGTGAAGGGTTTTTAATTTAAAGATGAGAAAAATTGATGAAAAAACAGTTAATGCAATGAGAATTTTATCCGCTGATGCCATTCAAAAGGCAAAATCCGGGCACCCCGGAATGCCACTTGGGGCTTCACCCATTGTTTTTTCTCTTTATGCTTATCATCTGAATTTTAACCCCCAAAACCCAAAAATGCCAAATAGAGATAGGTTTATCTTATCCGCAGGCCACGGTTCAATGCTTTTATATTCAATTAATCACCTTTTTGGATATGAGATAAATATGTCTGATATCAAAAATTTCAGACAATTAAATTCAATAACACCCGGGCACCCTGAATACAGGCAAACCCCCGGGGTTGAAGCAACAACAGGCCCATTGGGTGCGGGAGTTTCCATGGCAGTTGGCATGGCAATGGCAGAAGCGCATTTAGCTTCAATTTTTAATAAAGAAAATTACAAAATAATAGATAATTATACATACGTTCTGGTTGGCGACGGCTGCCTTATGGAAGGCGTTTCAAACGAGGCATTATCTTTAGCGGGCACTTTAAAATTAAACAAATTAATTGTTTTATACGATTCAAACAATATTACAATTGAAGGCCCTACAAGCCTTGCATTTACGGAAGATGTTAATAAAAAAATGGAAGCTTTCGGCTTTTATGTTCAAGAAGTTGAAGACGGCAACGACATTGACAAAATTAACGAAGCAATTAAAAATGCCAAAAATCAAAAAGAAAAACCTTCTTTCATTAAAATTAACACTAAAATTGGTTTTGGCTGCAAAGCTAAAGAAGGAACTTCAAAATGCCATGGTGAACCCTTAGGTGAAGATAACGTTTGTGATTTAAGAAAAAACTTAAATTGGGAATATGACCCGTTTATTATTCCTGATGACGTTTATGAAAATTGCGCACAATTTTTGGAAAACAAAATTAAAAAACAAGAAGAATATGAAAAATTAAAAGAAGAATATTTTGTAAAATTCCCTGAAATGAAAACTTTATGGGAAGAATATTTTAACCCCGATTATACAAAACTTGTTGAAGACAAAGATTTAACAATATTTGAAGATAAACCAAACGCAACAAGAACATCATCGGGTGAAATTTTATCTAAATTAAAAGATAAAGTTAAAAATTTATTCGGAGGTTCAGCAGACCTTGCACCTTCAAATAAAACGGAAATGAAAGGCCTTGGCGATTTTTCAGCCGATAATTACAAAGGGCAAAATATCCACTTTGGAGTTCGTGAAATTGCAATGGCAGGCATTGCAAACGGTTTAACCCTATATGGCGGGCTAAAAGTTTTTGTTTCAACATTTTTTGTTTTCAGTGATTATCTAAAACCAATGGCAAGGTTATCTGCCTTAATGCAGTTGCCTGTTACATATATTTTCACTCACGATTCAATCGGTGTTGGTGAAGACGGCCCAACGCATGAACCTGTTGAGCACATTGCAATGTTTCGTTCAATGCCAAATTTTGTAACCTTCCGCCCTGCAGATTATAAAGAAACGCTTGCGGCTTGGAAATACATTTTAACTCACCAAAAAACCCCTGTTGCCTTAATTTTATCAAGGCAAAATTTGCCGCAATTAAAAAATACTGGCGATAATGCACTTAAAGGGGCATATATTGTTGAAAAAGAAACAAAAAAAGAGCCTGATTTAATTTTAATTGCAACGGGTTCTGAATTAAACCTTGCAATTAGCGCAAGAAAAGAGCTTTTAAAAGAAAATATTGATGCAAGGGTTGTTTCAATGCCTTCTATGGAACTTTTTGAAGAACAAACCGAAGAATATAAAGAAAATATTCTTCCTTCAAACAATAAAAAACGCCTTATAATTGAAGCTTTAAGCAAGTTTGGCTGGGGCAGATATATGGGCTTTGAAGGAAAATCAATTACAATGGATACTTTTGGAAAATCAGCCCCCGGGGACATTTTATTCAAAGAATTCGGTTTTACGGTTGAAAATATCGTAAAAACAGCTCATGAACTTTTAAAATAATTTGATAAAATAAAAGAATGGAACAACTGGAAAAAGCAATCGAATTATTTAAAGAAAAGAAATATGAGAATTCACTTTTTCTTTTAGATGAAATTTTAAAAGAAAATGAAAACGATTTTGCCGCCCTAAGGCATAAAGGGCTTTGTTATATTGAGCTGAAACAGTTTGAAAAGGCGTTAATTTGCCTTAAAAAAGCTTTTGAATTAAACAAAACCCCTGAATATGAAGGCGAACTTGGCGTTTGTTATTATTTATTAAAACAATACGATTCGGCACAAATTCATTTAATTCAATCTGTTGTTGAAAATTATAATGAATATTTTGCAAAAACATTAGAAAAGGCACTACTTTCAAAACACAACGATGACGCCATGCTTGGGCTGAAACTTTTAATGCATGAAAACAACCCAAAGGATATTTACATTTTAAGAGATATCACAAACTTAGCCCAAAAATTGAAAAAATTTGACATTGCAATAGAATTTTTTGAAATTCTTTTAAAATTATGCCCGAATGATTACGTTGCATGGAATAATTTCGGGCTTGTTTTAGAAGAATTAAACAGGTGGAATGAAGCCTATGACTGCTACAAAAAAGCGCTCAGCCTGAAAGATTTCTTTTCTCCTAATTTTAATTTAGGAATTATGTCAAGAAAATTGCATTTATTTAACGATTCAATAAAATATTTAAAAAAGGCGGTTTTGCAAAACCCTTCTTCTCCGCAGCCAAAATATTCATTAGCCATGAGCTATTTAATGGTAAAAGATTTTGAAAAAGGGTATCCGCTGTATGTTAAACATATGACAAAAATCATGCCCGATTTTTACAAAAACGAGTGGGACGGAAAACCCCACCCCGATTCAACTCTCTGCATTTTTGCAACGGGGGGCTTAGGGGATATGATTATGTTTGCAAGATATTTTGATTATTTAATAGGCAATTTTAAAAAAGTTTATCTTCTGCTTCCAAAAACTCTGCATTCAATAATTAAAGCCAATTACCCCTTCATTGAAGTTATTGATTCGGATATAATTTTTACAAATTTTGACTATGCAATAACCCCCATGCACATTTTGAAATTTTTTAACTTGGATTTTACAAAATTTGTCCCCGGGCAAAAGGGGTATTTAGAAGTTAGTGACGAACTTATTAACAATTTTAAATTGAAATTTTTTGATATAAGAAAACCAAAAATTGCAATAAACTGGCATGGAAACCGTGAAGGCACAAGAACATTTTTTAACAGGTCTATGCCCGTTGAAAAATTTGAGCCTATTTTTGAAAAATATAAAGATAGAGTTATGTTTTATTCAATTCAAAAAGATGAAGCTCATAAAGAAATTGAAAAATACCCTTTTGTTGTCGATATGTACAACCAAATTAAAACTTTTGAAGATACGGCAGCCATTTTAAAAAATTGCGACCTTTTAATTTCAATAGATTCATCTCCCGTTCATATGGCAGGGGCTCTCAATGTTCCAACATATGTAATGCTTCCCTATTCAAACGAATGGCGCTGGTTTGTGGATGATAAAAGATCAATTTGGTATGATTCGGTTGAAATTTTCAGACAAGACAACGAAGGCAACTTTGAATCCGTTATTAACAAAGTTTTAGAAAGATTAGACAGAAATTTTTAATTACCCTGAACATTAACGTTTGAATTTTTTAAAACTTTTTGCCTTCTGGGTTCATTTTTCATTGCTATCCATAAAATATATTTAACGGGTTTTGCCAAAACAATTGCAATAAAAGAAAAAACCGTGTCATAAACAATGTGGCTTATAAGAGTTTGAAAATTTGGCGCAACACCTGAAAATTTAAAAAGTTCCAAAATTAAAGAATATAAAATGCCGCACATATGAATGGATAAAACGCCTATTATACTTGCATAAAGCATATTCATTAAATTATATTTGTGAGATAGAATTCTTCCCGCAAAAATATTTGCCGCAAAAAAGCCCAAAATATAGCCAAAGAAATAGCTTTTAACATAGCCTATTCCCCCGCCAAAGCCAAAAACCGGCCACAAGAAAAAGCCTGTTAAAAGGTATAAAAGCATAACAAGCGTGCCAAACCTTGCCCCTAAAATTGCAGCTGTTGCCATAATAACAGGAATTTGCGGAACAAGAGGATATTTTTTTAAAATAAAAGTTAAACCGTCTTCGCCAAATGTTGGCCAATAATATGTAACATCCAATTTTGTAAATGTGGCTACTATTAAAAGAACAGTGCAAAAAACAACAACAGAAAGCGTGCCCAAACTAAAAGGGGTTTTTTCACCTCTGAATATAAACTCTCTGTATTCTCCTACAAGCCTTTTATTCATATTTTAAAGTTCTTTTCCAAAAGATATTCTTTGTTTTTATTATAAATTTCTTTGTATTTTTCTGAAAATATGTTTTCTGTCCACATTATAATAGCATCTTCGTTATTGTCTTGATAGTATTTTTTTCTTATTCCCAAAGATTTAAACCCGAATTTTTCATATATATGTTTTGCCCTTTCGTTAGATTTTCGAACTTCCAGCGTCATATATTTAATTTTATCTTCATAGCATTCTTTAAGTGAAGATAAAATTAAAAAATGTGCCAAACAGTTACCTTGAAAATCGGGG
>DVKW01000034.1 GCA_018715855.1 Candidatus Galligastranaerophilus intestinigallinarum | reverse complement strand
AATTTTAATAACAGAAGATAGGGCAATTCCTTATGGCGTTGTTGCCCAAAAAGCAATGTATCAGGCGCAAAGCAAGAAATAATTATCCTTTCGTTTAAAGTTGTAAGTTGGGGTTTCTACCCCAACTTTTTTTGACAATTCTGGAATTTGCCCCCTCTTAAATTTTACTAGCGGTTCATTCCTTGGATTTCGCTGCAAAATTTCTTATTCAAGAAATTTTTTCGCTTTACCCGTCATTCACCTTGGCGCACTACGTTCGGGCTTTGCCCTCACATTCCTTGCTACGCCTCCTTTTGCCAAAATCTTTGATTTTGTGCAAAATGGGTCCTCTTGGAGGAGAATTTTCGCTCTCTTGAATTTTACTAGCGGTTCAAGCCCAATAACTTCATTTCAAAAGTGCTAAATGCACTTTTTCCATTCCGTTCGGCTTTCACATTGGCGCATTTCGCAAACTAACGTTTGCTCCATGCTACGTAAAATTCGCAATTATTAATTTTTTGTTTATTTTTTAAAGGTATTTAAAATTGAGTGGTAAATTGGTTAATGTTAAAGAAAGTAATTAACAAAAGGAGTATTTATATTATGGCTAAAACAATAGGTATTTACCTTGGAACCACAAACTCCGTTGTTGCGGTTATGGAAGGCGGCAAACCGACTGTTATCGCCAATGCGGAAGGTTCAAGAACAACCCCGTCTATCGTTGGCTTTTCAAAATCCGGCGAAAGATTGGTTGGGCAATTGGCTAAACGTCAGGCAATTTTGAACCCTGACAGAACCATTATTTCAATTAAACGTCACATGGGTGAAGACTACAAGAAAAATATAGACGGCAAAGATTACACCCCGCAAGAAATTTCTGCAATGATTTTAAGAAAACTTGCAGATGATGCTTCAAACTATTTGGGTGAAAAAGTTACATCTGCCGTTATTACAGTTCCTGCATACTTTAACGATGCTCAAAGACAAGCAACAAAAGACGCAGGTAAAATTGCAGGCTTAGATGTTCTTCGTATCGTAAACGAACCGACAGCTGCTGCACTTGCTTATGGCCTTGAAAAAGAAAAATCAGAAAAAGTTTTAGTTTTCGACTTAGGCGGCGGCACATTTGATGTTTCAATTCTTGAAATCGGTGATGGCGTTCATGAAGTTTTATCAACTTCAGGTGATACACACCTGGGTGGCGATGATTTTGACCAAAAAATTATCGATTGGCTTTGTGAAGAATTCAAAAAACAAGAAGGCATTGACTTAAAAGCAGATAAACAGGCAATGCAAAGGTTGAAAGAAGCAGCCGAAAAAGCAAAATGCGAACTTTCAAGCGTTGTTGAAACAAATATCAACCTTCCGTTTATCACAGCAGATGCTAACGGCCCAAAACACCTTGATATTTCATTAACAAGAGCTAAATTCGAAGAATTATCAAGAGATTTACTAGAAAGATGCAAAACCCCTGTTGAAAACGCAATTAAAGATGCAGGCATTTCAAAAAGCGATATCGATGAAGTTGTTCTGGTTGGCGGTTCAACAAGAATCCCTGCAGTTCAAGCATTGGTAAAACAATACACAGGTAAAGACCCTAACCAATCAGTAAACCCTGATGAAGTTGTTGCAGTTGGTGCTGCAATTCAAGCAGGTGTTTTGGCAGGTGAAGTTAAAGATATCGTCCTTTTGGATGTAACACCGTTAACTTTGGGTATTGAAACATTGGGCGGCGTTATGACACCTTTGGTTCAAAGAAACACAACAATCCCTGTTTCAAAATCTCAAGTGTTCTCAACTGCAGATGATAACCAAACGGCCGTTGATATCCATGTTCTTCAAGGTGAAAGACCGATGGCAAGAGACAACAAATCTTTAGGTATGTTCAGGCTTGATGGCATACCGCCGGCAATGAAAGGAATGCCTCAAATTGAAGTTACATTCGATATCGACGCAAACGGCATTGTAAATGTTACTGCTAAAGATAAAGCAACAAATAAAGAACAAAAAATCACAATCACAAATTCTTCAAACCTTTCAGAAGCCGACATTGACAAGATGGTTAAAGAAGCAGAAGCAAACGCATCTGAAGATAAGAAGAAAAAAGAAGAAGCAGAAACAAGAAACAATGCTCAAAGCATGATATCAGCTGCTGATAGAATTGTTAAAGATTTCGAAGGCAAAATTTCAGATTCGGACAAAGCAAAATTAGACGAACAAAAAGAAGCCTTGAAAAAAGCTTTGGATGAAAATAAACCTTATGAAGAAATTAAGAAATTGTCTGAAGATCTTCAACAAACAATGTATGCAATAAGCCAAGCAGCTTATGCAAAAGTTCAGCAAGAAGGCCAAAACGCTCAAACAGAAGGGGCACAAGGCCAAAATGCAGGCTCAGAAAATGCAAATTCAAACACAAACAACAACAACAACGATGATGTTATAGATGCTGAATTTACAAAAAACTAAGCTAAAAACTAATAATAAAATCTGCACTTCTTTTATAGAGGTGCAGATTTTTTAATGCTTGATTTTCTCTTATGTGAATGGTATTTTAATTTATAGCAAAGCAGGTTGTATAATAGAAAACAGCCCTTGCTTTGAAAAAGTTTGAAAATTAAATAAAAACAAAAAGTCGTCACGGGCCTGT
>DVKW01000033.1 GCA_018715855.1 Candidatus Galligastranaerophilus intestinigallinarum | reverse complement strand
ATTTAACAACAAAAGCGTTTATGCTGCTTTCTGATGTCGGCAAAAATAGGGCTTTATTTTTAATATTGTTAAAAATTTCTTTTTCGTTTTGTTTTGGAATAATTTCTTCTAAACTGTCTAAAAATGTTCTTCTTTTAAAAGTGTCACGTTTTGAATCGCTTATAATAATTTGTCTGCATTTTGTTGTTTTTGCTCTTAATTTTAGGGCTGTTTGGGTGGAAAGTTTTTTAGATAAACTGTCAACCACATCTAAAACCTCAAATTCTTCCAATTTTAATTTATTCAAGCAATTTTCCCTCATCATCTGAAGGCAGTTTTGAAGGTTATCATCAGGGTTTAATTTTGAAAAATCTTTAAAAACGGCAAATAAAGATTTTTCTGTCGGCAGCATATGTTTAATATAATTTGATAATAAAATAACGGAATCTTCTGCCGTTTTGCATTTTAAAAGCTGCTTTTCAAAGCCTCTAAGGGCATCAGCCGGAATTATTTTAATTCCCCTATATGGGCAAGTTATATTTTTTAATTTTCTTAAAGGTTTTCCTTGTGAAGTTGTGCCTTCATATGGAATATCATAATAATATTTAAGGTAATTATTTAATGTTAGCCTTTTTGGCTTGTTCCCCGAAGTTGGCACAAAAACCCCCAAAAATTTCACTTTATTCAAATGATATCAAATTGAACCCTTTAGAGCAAGGCGTTATAATAAAAATGCCCTTTTAAAAGGGCATTTTTCTATATTTTTTCTTTAAATATCGTTTGTTCTCTATCTGGGCCTGTTGAAATTATTTTAATCGGAACATTTAAATAGCTTTCTAAATATTCAAGATAAATTTTTGCATTTTCCGGAAGCTCATCATAATTTTTAATTTGAGTAATATCAACATTCCAGCCTTTAAATGTTTTATAAACGGGTTCAAAATCATAATGTTCAACAACATTTGTAGGGTAAGATTCCGTTATATCGCCTGTTTTTTTGTTTCTGTAGGCTATACAAAGTTTAATTTCATCAAATGTATCAAAAACATCTAATTTTGTAAGGGCAACAGCTGTTATGCCGCCAACCAAAACGCTATATTTTGCAATAACGCCGTCAAACCAGCCGCATCTTCTTTTTCTGCCTGTTGTAACGCCAAATTCAGCGCCTATTGTTTGAATTTTTTCGCCCACTTCATCCGTTAATTCCGTTATAAAAGGCCCTTCGCCAACACGTGTCATATAAGCTTTAAAAACGCCGATTGCTTCTTCTATAACTTTGACGCCTAAGCCGCCGCCAACAGCTGCGCCGCCTGCTATTGGGTTTGAGCTTGTAACAAACGGGTATGTGCCATAGTCAATATCAAGCATAACGCCTTGTGCGCCTTCAAAAAGAACGGTTTTATTTTCTTTTGCATCTCTTAAAACATCTTGCCAATCAAAACAAACGTAGGGCCTGAAAAGTTCTTTATATTCTTTTAATTTTTCAAGAACTTCATCTTTTGTATATGTTTTAAGCCCGTAAACTTTATCTAAAGTTTTATTTTTAAGCGGAAGAATTATATCTAATTTATTGTTTAAAGCTTCATCATTGAATAAATCTTCAATTCTGATGCCTATTCTTGCATATTTATCGGTATAAGTTGGGCCAATGCCTTTTTTTGTTGTGCCAATTTTGTTTTTGCCCAAATTGTCTTCGCCTGCACCATCCAAATCAATGTGCCAAGGCATTGTAATATTTGCTAAGGGGCTTATTTTAAGGTTTTTTTCAAACTGTTCTTTTTTAACCCCTTGCGCCATTAATTCTTCAATTTCGTTTTTAAAATTTTCAGGGTAAATTACAACACCTGCCCCTATAAAGCAAGTTTTATTTTCATATAAAATGCCTGACGGAACAAGGTGAAATTTATATTTAACATCATCTACAACAACGGTGTGGCCTGCATTACAGCCGCCTTGATATCTTATAATAAAATCTGCATTACTTGCAAGTAAATCCGTAATTTTTGCTTTGCCTTCATCGCCGAATTGGGCACCAACTACAACGGTATTTTTCATAATTCATCTCATCCTTAAATTTCATCCGAAATATATTTTACTATGAAAAAATTTTATAATAAAATAACTGTATGCTAAAACTTTTTAATACGTTCACAAATAAAATTGAAGAATTTAAACCTATTGAAGAAAATAAGGTTAAGATGTATGTTTGCGGCCCAACCGTTTATGATAAAGCGCATTTGGGGCATGCAAGGTGCTATATTACTTGGGATGTTTTATACCGCTATTTAAAATTTTTAGGATTTGATGTCACATATGCAAGAAACGTAACCGATGTTGACGATAAAATTTTAAAAAAAGCCGATGAAAAAGGCGTTAAACCGGAAGACATCGCAAAAGAATTTTATAATTCATATATAAATTCAATGAATGAATTAAATGTTTTAAGGCCTGATATTGAGCCTTTTGCTACAAAAACACTATCTGAAATGATTAATATGGTAAAAGAATTAATCAATAAAGGCTATGCTTATGTTGTGGATGATGATGTTTATTTTGAAGTTTCAAAATTTAAACCCTATGGCGCATTATCAAAACAACCATTAGATGATTTAATGGCAGGGGCAAGGGTTGAAGCGGATAATAAAAAACATTCGCCACTGGATTTTGCACTATGGAAAAAAGATGAAACCCACGGGTTTAACTGCCCTTGGCACAAGGGCCGCCCCGGCTGGCACATTGAATGTTCATCTATGATAAGAAAACATTTAGGAAAAACAATTGATATCCACGCAGGCGGAGCCGACCTTAAATTCCCGCACCATGAAAATGAAATTGCACAATCTGAAGCTGCAAACGGTGTGAAATTTGTTAATTATTGGCTTCATAACGGCTTTGTTACCATAAATAAAGAAAAAATGTCTAAATCATTAAATAATTTCTTAACGATAGATGACGTTTTAAAAGCTTATGATTCAAATACAATAAGGTTTTTCATTTTAACAAACCATTATAGAATGCCTGTTGAATTTAATGATGAAGCACTTTTATCTGCAAAAGCAGGCGCAAACCGCCTTATAAATTCAATTAAAGGGGTTCAATTAACAGATATTAAAGATGAAGCTTCTATTGAAGAATTTAGATGTGCTATGGATGAAGACCTGAATACATCTAAGGCGCTTGCAGTTTTATTTTCTTTAGCTGATAAATTCAAAAAAACAAAAGATGTAAAATATGCAAATACTCTGAAATATTTAGCAGAAGTTTTAGGTTTTAATTTTGAATTAAAAAATAAAGAATTAACGGATGATGAATTAAAAGAACAAATTTTGCCTCTTTATAAAACGTTTAATATTAATGAAGATGAAAACCCAAAAAATGCTTTATCTCAAATTTTAGAAATAAGAAAAGAAGCAAGAATGAATAAAGATTGGGCAAAATCTGATTTAATTCGAGATGAATTATTGAAATGTAAAATTACAATTAAAGATTCAAAAGAAGGTTCAACTTGGGAAATTCTTTAATAAAAGGCGCAATTTATGTTGTTGCAACACCCATTGGAAACTTTGATGATATTACATTAAGGGCAATTGAAACCTTAAAAAGTGTTGATTTAATTGCAGCAGAAGACACAAGAACAACAAGCGTTTTACTTGAACATTTCGGAATTGAAACAAAACTTTCAAGCTACCATAAATTTTCAGAATGCGAAAAAACAAATTCCTTAATTGAATTTTTAAAAGAAGGAAATAATCTTGCTCTTGTTTCAGATGCAGGCACACCCTTAATTTCAGACCCCGGGGGAGTTTTAATTAAAAGCGCAATTGAAAACAATATAAAAATAATTCCCATTGGGGGAATTTCAGCTGTTATAACTTTTTTATCAACCATTTCAAAAGATGGCGAAGACTTTAAATTTATTGGGTTTTTACCCAAAATTAAAAACCAAATAGAAAAAGTTTTAGAAGACAACAAATTTGAAAATTTGGTTTTTTATGAAAGCCCGAAAAGAATTAAAGAAACAATTGATATAATTGAAAAATTAAACCCAAACGCCATTTTTTCAATAGGAAGAGAACTAACCAAAAAATTTGAAGAAATTAAAACAGGAAACATTTCAGAAATAAAAAAATATTATGAAACAAACACCCTGAAGGGTGAAATTGTTTGTATGGTTCATAAAAGCAAAGAAAATAAAGAAGATGAAAAAATAAAACAAAAGGTGAAACTCTTAAAAGAAGAAGGCTTTAGCTTAAAAGACACGGTTAAAATTTTAAATATAACAGATAGTATCAACAAAAATAAAATAAAAGAATTTTTTATAGATTAAATTTTGTAAAAAGAAGAAAAAAATTAATCAAAAATAAAAGTTCAGGGGTTTTATAAAAGCGTTAACATTTTGGTTTTAGTTCATGAATACAATCAATTTTCAGCCGACAGGAATATACCCTCAAATAGCAAAAAACCCAAACTTAATTAATTCTTCCGTAAACAAGCAAGAAGAAAAACCTGTTTGGGAAACAAGAGGCTATAAAATTAAAAAAACGGCAATAGAAGCCCTTATTGTCGGCGGAATTGTTGCCGCAGGGGCGCTTATTTGCCATTATAACAAGGGCATGAAGGCAATTAAGCTTAAAGATAAACTTGTTCCTAAAAAATTGCCCGAAGAAAAAACTTTTTTGCAATACGTTGAAGAATGCGCATATACATACGAAGAAAAAGATTTTGTAATTAAGGCGTATAACGAAGGCTTAAAATATGAAAAAAGCATTGTGGGCAAAATTAACAACGGAATAAACGCTATAAGCAGTTTCTTTAAAAATAATTTTTACGGTTATAAAACTCCCAAAAAATAAACTGTTATCTTCTTTTAAAATTTATGCTAGTATTTTTTTATGACGGTAATAAAAAATCTTGCTTTTTGCGATAAAAACAAATTAAAAAATCTGAAATCTTTTGTTGAATCGGAACTTGATTTATCGGTCTTTTACCCTTTTCCGATTGATTTTTTGCACAACTTTTTGCCGTTTGGTTTAAAATTTTTGAATGAATCCTTTGTTGCAATCGAAAATGAAAAAATTAAGGGTTTAGTAACAGTTGCAAAAACAGGCAGAAAAAAAATTAAAATTAAAAGGCTTTTATGTGAAGAAAATTCAACCGAACAAGGGAAACTTCTTGTTAATTGTGTTATCACTTCTTTTTTATCAAAAGGGGCGGAATCTTTTTTTGTGATTGTAGATAAAAGAAACCTTCCTGTTTTAACAATGTTTAAAACAGCCCTGGGGTTTAGCCCGCTTGCCTTTGAAACGGTTTATAAAACAGATGTAAGAAATGTTTTAGCAGGGTTTGATGAAGTTAATTTTGAACATATAAGAAAAAAAACAACCTCAGATAACAAAAAAATTGCGCAGCTGGTGAATGAAACAATGAATTCTTACCAAAAGGCAACCTTTTTAAAAGAAGCTTCAGATTTTAACTTAATGCCTTTTTCTTCGCTTGAACAGTTTGTTGTTTTCGGAGATGCTGAAGAAAATATTCTTGCCTATTTTTCAATTTTAAAATTAAATTCATCTGATTTTCTTTTGGATTTTGTTGTTAAAAGGGGCTATGAAGGCTATTTTTCAGACATCATAAAATTTGCAAAAATTAAACTTATGAAAAAGAAAAAATTTAACTCTCTTTTAATAAGAATTAAAAGCTATTATTCAAATTACAGCGAATTAAACGAAATTTTAAACATTGAATATAAAACAAGCTTTGAAAATGAAATTTTGGTTAAAGATTATCTTATTCCAAAAAAACAATTTTCTTATGAAAGAATGATTTTTAATGACGCAACGCCTGCATTTTAATTAATTTTATCGGGCTTTGATTTTAAAATAAAAATTTCAGAGTCATCTTTTTTGTTGTCATCTAAAACAGAAAAGCCCAAAATATCTGTCATAAATTTGCTTGTATTTTGAATTAAATCAAACCTTGCCTTAAAAGCAGATGTTACAAGCGCTTTATTGTAATATTCCATATTGCTCATAGAGCTTAATTTTAAATATGAACCCTCACTTGTTTTTTTGTCTGTTTGACAATCAAAAATAATTAAAAAATCTGTTTTAATTGCATCTTTATTATTTTGAATTTTAACCGTTTTAATTGCTTCTAAAATGTAGGTTATAATATCATCAAAATCATTTGGCCATAAGCCTGAAATAAAAGCAGAATCGCCTTTTTTAACAACGGATAAATTCGGCAGCCACTGTTTTATAAGGATTATAAAGTTGTTATACCCTCTTTGTTTTGCATCCGCTAAATTAATTGCATTTGTTGTGGCTATAATTTCATTTATAAAATTAATTTTAAATTTTACAAAAACAGAAAAATATTTATACCCCATAATATCTGCAACCATTTCTCTGTGGAGTTCTTCATTAACTTTTTCTTGTAAAATTTGCTTTTTTACAATGTCTTTAATGTCATATCTTCTATCCAATGCAATCATTAAATCTTCAAGCTTTGCAAAAACAAAAACAACAACGCACAATATAAGCCCCATTACAAAATAGCCGTATTCTGCAATGTGTTCGCCCTGAACTTGGGTTGTCGGAAAATTAGCTGTTATCGGCTGAATGAAAAAATCAAAAATCATAGCCAAACTGTTTGCAAACGGAAAATTAAAAAACCTATAAAACCAAAAAAGAAGGTATAAGGCAGCAAGCCCTAAAGTTGCAACCTTTAAGATTTGGAAAATTGCAAATAATGTAAAATAAATTTTCTTCATAGTTCCCAATTATCAATTAATCTTACTTTATTTTCGGGGGTTTTTGCGGCAATTAACATTAAAGCCTTATCATTAATTGTATCAATTTTTGTGAAATCTTCAAGAGAAACAATTTCAACATAATCAACGTCAAACCCTTCTAAATAGCTAAATGCAGCGTCAATTAGGGTTTGCGTTTCTTTTATTCCTTTATCTTTAAGTTCTTTCGCTTTTTTAAGCGCCAAAGATATATTAACCGCTTTTTTTCTGTCGTTTTCAGATAAATAACTATTTCTGCTTGAAATTGCAAGCCCGTCCGTTTCTCTTACAATTGGGCATTTTTTAATTTCAATATCAAAATCAAGTTCTTCTACCATTTTTTGAATTATAAATAATTGTTGGGCGTCTTTTTGCCCAAAATAGGCTCTATTTGGTTTAACCAAATTAAAAAGCTTGGATACAACCGTGCAAACACCATCAAAATGCCCGGGGCGAGATTTGCCGCATAAACGGTTTACATATTTATAAGGTGGGCAAACAAGTGTGGTTTCTTTTTCTTCAAAATAAATGTTTGTATACATTTCCCTTGGGCTTGGCGCAAAAACAACATCAGCACCCGCTTCTTTTGCAAGCTCAACATCTTTTTCTAAGGTTCTCGGGTATTTGTCGTAATCTTCATTTGGCCCAAATTGGGTTGGGTTTACAAAAACAGAAACAACAACAAAATCATTTTCCTTATTTGCAGCTTCAATTAAGCTTTTATGGCCATTATGAAGTGCTCCCATGGTGGGAACAAGCCCGATTGTGCCATTCAAACTTTTAAGATAAGATTTTAGCTCTTTCTTTGTTGATATAACTTTCAAATTCTTCATATTCATCTTCTTTCAATTGAAAACTTTCGTTTATTTCGGGGAAAGTTTGCTCTTTAACATCTTTAACGTAAGAAGAAACGGCATTTTTAATTGTTGTTTTTATATCCGCATATTTTCTTACAAATTTTGGAGAAAAGCCGTCAAATTTGCCCAAAACGTCATCTACAACAAGAATTTGCCCGTCTGTATATTTGCCTGCACCAATTCCTATAACAGGAATTTCAAGGTTTTCTGAAATATATTTAGCGCAAACATCAGGCACCATTTCAAGAACAAGTGAAAATGCGCCTGCATCTTGAATTTTTTTAGCGGCTTCTAAAATTTCAATTGTATTTTTAAGGTTTTTCCCTTGAACAAAATGGCCGCCAAGAACGTTTATATATTGTGGCGTAAACCCTAAATGCCCCATAACGGGGATTCCCGATTTTGTCATTTGTTTAATCGTATCAATTATATAATCAAAGCCGCCTTCAATTTTAACTGCCCCTGCACCAAGGCGAATTAATTCGCCTGCATTTTTAACGGCTTCAAAAACCCCTGTATGATAACTCATAAAAGGCATATCAACAACAATAAGCGGGTTTTTTGCACCGTTTACAACGGCACGGGTGAAAACCTTCATATCATCTAAAGTGACTTTTGTTGTTGAATCATACCCTAAAACAACCTGCCCAACGGAATCTCCAACCAAAATAAGGTCAATTCCCGCTTCATCTGCATATTTTGCGGTTGAAAAATCATAAGATGTAAGGGCTGCAATTTTTATACCCTCTTTTTTCATTTTTTGAATTTTTAGAGGTGTAATCATTTCAAAAGTTCCTTTTTGCCTCTTTTTCTGTACCAAAAATAAATTGATTTAGCAAGTTTTTTGGGGTCGTGGCGAACAAAGCCTTCTTTGTTTTCTTGAATTAACTTGCTTCTTACAATTTCAACGCCAAGCTCTTTTATTTGGGTTGTATCTTCATCAACGGGGTGAGAATCTTTTTCTTCATATTTTTTTGCAAGGTTAAAAGGCAAAGAATCATTTACCATAACTGCATCAAACAGCTTTTTGTTTGCGCCCGATTTAACCGCATGGCGAAATAGTGCTCTTATATGGTCTGAAACGGAATAATTATCTGTTTCACCGGGTTGTGTCATCACATTACATACATAAATTTTTGCAGCGTGAGAGTTTGCAACCGCTTCTGCTATTCCATCCACTAAAAGGTTTGGAATAATTGATGTATAAAGGCTTCCGGGGCCTAAAATTATTAAATCGGCAGAATTAATTGCTTCAATAACATCTTGGGTGGGTTTGCAATGTAAGGGTTCAGAAAAAAGTTCAACAATTCTTTTGCCTGCTTCAGGAATTGAACTTTCGCCTTTTACAATGGAACCGTCTTCCATTTTTGCCATTAAGCGCATATCATCTGTTGTTGCAGGTAAAACCCTTCCTCTTATTAATAAAACTTTAGAGCTTTCTTTAATTGCAGAAACCATATCGCCGCAAATAGATGTCATTGCGGTAATAAACAGATTTCCAAAGCTGTGGCCTTCCAAGCCTTCGCCCGATTTAAAACGATATTGAAAAAGTTTTGTTACAATGTCATCATCATCAGCCAAAGCTGCAATACAGTTTCTGATATCCCCTGGGGGCAAAATGCCCATTTCTTCTCTTAATCTGCCTGATGAGCCGCCGTCATCTCCAACGGTTACAATGGCTGTTATATTGTTTGTTAATTTTTTAATGCCTTTTAATAAAGTTGATAAACCTGTTCCGCCGCCTATTGCAACAATTTTTGGGCCATGGTTTAGTTTCATTCTTCTATATAAGGCCTCGCCCATTGCTTTTCTGTTTCTTTGGCCTTTTATATCCATCATTGAAAAATTGGTTTCTTGCCAAGCTTTAAGAAAGATAACAGCGCCAATTACAATAAAAACAACCCCTGCAACTTCGGGCTGAATTATATGATACATTTTTTTTGCATATTTAATTAAAAAATAAATGGGTTCCAATTTAAACATTAATGTAGCGCCAATGGCTGCCATAACAGCGCCAACAATAATAAGTGCAAACCAACGTTTTAATTTTAACCCCGGAACAAGCCAAAGCGTGCCCGTTGGCATTTTAACCCTTGTTTTAAAAATTTTCATATTCTATACCTGACCTGCTACTCTGTTATAATTTACGGGAGTAGGCTTAATTACATCATAAGCCCTTTTGGCGTTTTCCAAACTCTTAAAATGAACCGTTTCCGGAACATTTTCCATTTCTCTTAATTGCCTGATAGACATATTGTCATCAAACAAAACTTCATAAGGGCAATTAATTTTAACTTCTTCTTCCAAAAATTGTTTTATTTCATAGTTTGAAACGTATAAATTAAGCCAAGGGTTAATTTTTTTAACAGCCATAGCAACGGTTTTTGCGAATTCCTTATCCGAGGATAGCTTGTTGTTCATTGCGCCATGGCATCTTACGTTTTCAATTTCCAAACTAAAGGTTTTAGCGTAAGCTGAAATTGCGCCTACTTGATAAATAACCATAGCTTCAATTTCATCTTCACCTAATTCCATTGTTCTTTTGCCGAAACCTGAAATATCAGGATAGCCGATGTGAGCGCCAAGTGCCAAATTATTTTCTTTTGCAAACAACAAGGCCTGTTTAATGCTCATAGGGTCTCCTGCGTGAAAACCCGATGATATATTAACGGAGCTCATAAATTTTGCAATTTCATAAGATGTTTTATCTTTATATATTCCAAATTCCTGGGCTAAATCAGAATTAAAATCAAACAATTTTTTTCACCTTTTAAATTAATAACAAAACAATTATACAATAAAAAATAATTATGTAACTATTTTGAAGAACCCGCAAGAACAACCGTGAAATCTCTTGCAGCTTTATTTATGCCGATTGCATCATAAACTGTTTGTTTATCTTTTAAAAAGTAAATTGTGTGTTTTAAGCCTTGAATGGTTTCGTTTGGAAGGTCAAAATTGTGAATTGCAATGTGGTCATGGCCTAAAATTCTTACTTGCCTTAAATTCACGTTAATTCCGTTTGCTTCTAATTCTTTTTGAAGTTCAAGCGCTTTTTGTTCTTCAGATGGAACGTATAAAATGCCTGCTTCAACGGGGCGATTAAGCGTTTTTGGTTTTTCACCGTAAACAAGCTTATTTACCATATCTTGAACACCATCAGGGTCTAATATCCAATATGAAATAAACCCTCTTTGTGATGGTTCCCCGGGGAGTGTGGCCACTTTAATTTGGCTTGAATCAACCGTTTTTGCAAGGGCTGCATATTGGGCTAATTCATAGAAAGAAAAATCTGTTTGAATATTTTTTGAAATAGATTTTACAATGTCAGGAATTTTAACAATTATTGCAGGGTCTTTCATTTTTTCTGCCAAAGCATTTAAAAACCACTGTTGGCGGCGAATTCTTCCGATATCGCCAAGGGCATCTTTTCTATATCTTAAATACCCTTCAGCCTCAGCACCGTTTAAGTGTTGAACCCCTTTTTCCAAATTAATGTGAAGGCCTGCTGTGTTGTCGTTATAGTGCATGTTTTTTTCAACATAAACATCTAACCCGCCGATTTTATCTATAAATTCAACCAATGCTTTATTTGAAACCACCAAATAATGGTCAATTCTGACACCCAAAGTTTGCTCAATTGTTTTTTTGGATGTTTCAATGCCGCCGTATGCAAAGGCATGGTTTATTTTATCGGGGTTTGAATGAGAATGAATATAAACTTTTGAATCTCTCGGAATTGAAATTATATTTATATTTTTTGCATGGGGTGCTATTGAAATTAAATAAATGGAATCAGACCTTGCATGGTCAAAGGGGTCATTGGCATTGGATGAAACATCAACACCCATAAGCAAAATGTTTTGTCTTCTTGATGTAAAAGGAAGTGTGAATTCCCATTTTTTTTCGCCTTTTGTTGAAGCTTGATTAAAACTTGCAATAAAATTTTTAATTTCTGTTTTATACACAAAAATTGCGGCAAAAAGCACCAAAACAAAGCAAATAACAAAGTGCTTTATAAAATTGTTTTCTATTCTTTTTACCTTTCTTGTTCTGTTCCTTGTAATGGGGATATCGTTTATTGCTTCCTTATTATCTTCCGTTATATTCATTTTTCTGCCTTTTGAAACTAATTCTTTTTAATAAAAACAGTGCTTCTACCATTCTACTTTAAAAATAATTTCTTGCAAAACAGAATCATTAAATGGTACGATTTTATTAGTTATAAAAAGGGAAAATTTTGATGAAATTTTTATATTTAATTTTTATCTTTTTTGTTATTACGGGTGCTTCAATTGCCAAAGAATTAACGGGGGATGATATTTTTGACATTAAGCAAAACGCATTTGCACTGTATAACACGAACCACATAAATGAAGCCTATGAAATGCTGAATAAAATTCCAAACGATAAAAAAGATGAAGAAATTTATTTAATTTTAGCAAATATTGAGCAAGACAAAAACAATGAAGATGAAGCAATTAAAAATTTAGAGCTTGCAATTCAAAAAAAACCTGAATTTTATAAAGCTTATTATAATTTAGGCTGCATTTTTATGAAAAAAAGAATTTACCCCGTTGCAATTGCAAACTTTGAGCTTGCAAAAAAATATAATAAGGAAAACCCTTATATTTTTTATAATTTGGGCTGTGCCTATATGAATGCGGGCGAATTCAAAAAAGCAAAAAAGAACTTTATAAAAGCAATTTATCTTAAAAATGATGAAAAAACTTTTTATTACAATTTGGCCTATGTTAATAAAAAATTGGGAAAAGAAAAAGATTCTAAAAAAATTATAGATTTTTATAACCAAACTTTTATTGAAAATAAAGCCAACTGATTATAAAATTTAAAAATGGATTTGGGTTTTGATGAAATTTATTTTGGAATAAAAAAAGCTGTTGAAGTTGAAAAGAAAAAACAGTTTATAAATGTGCAAGGGAAAAATTCAACTTTTTCAAAGTTTGTTTTATCTTCGCTTGAAAAATTCAGAAAAATGTTATCAAGGCAAGATAAATTAAAGCTCGATTCTCTTATTTTATCTTTTGAAACCTATGAATTTGATTCTCTCGATTTTAGAATGAAAGCTGTTGATAAATTAATTGAAACCTTTGTTGAATATAAAAAAATTAAAGATAAAAAAGAAGCCTTAATTAAAAAACAAAACCTTGAACTGGATATAATTAAAGCAAAAGATGACCCATTAAATGAAACAGACGTTTGTTTTGTTAAGGGTGTCGGGCCCCATATAAGCGAAATATTTAAAAAAATAGGAATAAGAACAGTTAAAGATTTAATTGAATATTACCCTAAAAGATACATTGATTATGCAGGCCTAACCAAAATTAAAAATTTAGAAATAGGTTCAAACGTAACAATAACAGGCGTTATAACAAACGTTACCATTTATGAATCAAAAAGGGGCTTAACCGTTCATACAATAACAATTTCAGATGGCACAGGGAAAATTTTAATTAACTTTTTCTATAAAGTTAAAAATAGAAAAATGATAAATTTTTATAGAGAAAAATACCCCCTATCATCTGTTGTTTTAGCAATAGGAACGGTTAAAAAAGATAATTTCAAAGGCAAATTAACCCTTGATAGACCTGAAATTCAAATTTTAGGGGATGGAATTGAAGATGAAAATGAAATGGAAGCAATAGATGGCAGAATAATCCCCGTTTATTCTTTAACAGAAAACTTAAATTCAGGTGTTTTGGTTAAAGCAATTAAAAATGCGCTTAATAAATTTGATGAATTTTTAGTTGATAATCTTCCAAATGAAATTATTCAAAAAAGAAACCTTTTAAATTATAAAGATGCAATTAATAAAATTCATTTTCCAAAAAACGGCGAAGAACTTATAGCTGCAAGAACAAGGCTTGTTTATGAAGAACTTTTTATAATGCAATTAAACCTTGCAATTTTAAGGGAAGAAACCAAAAAGCTAAATTCAATAAGTTTGGAAATTAAAAAGGGGGGTTTGGTTGAAAGGTTTGTTAAATCGCTTCCTTTTGAATTAACAAACGGGCAAAAAGAAGCATTTAAAGAAATTTTAGCAGATATAAAATCGCCGCACCCAATGCAAAGGCTTTTACAAGGGGATGTTGGAAGCGGAAAAACAGTTGTTGCCTGCATGGTGCTATTAGCCGCAATTGAAAACGGTTGCCAAGGGGCAATTATGGCACCAACTGAAATTTTAGCAAGCCAGCATTATAAAAATTTTATTCAATGGTTGTTACCAATGAATGTGAGCGTTGGTTTATTTTTGGGGAAAAATACGGCTAAAACAAGAAAAGAAATGCTAACTAACCTAAAAAACGGGCAGATGGATATTGCAGTTGGAACGCACGCACTTATTCAAAATGAAGTTGAATTTAATAATTTAGGCGTTGTTGTGATAGATGAACAACATAGGTTTGGCGTAAACCAAAGATTAAGGCTTTTTTCAAAAGGAAAAAGCCCCCAAACTTTAACCATGACAGCAACCCCAATTCCAAGAACATTGGCACTAACTGTCCATGGCGATTTGGATGTTACAACAATAGATGAAATGCCAAAAGGAAGAATTCCCATTATAACAAAACTATTTACAGGGGCAAAAAGAACAACGGTTTATGAAAAAATTGAACAAGAAATTTTAAAAGGCCATCAGGCATATATTGTTTACCCCCTGATTGATGAATCTGAAACAATAACCGCTAAATGTGCAACAGAAGAAGCAATTAAACTTCAAACAGGCTATTTTAAAAACTACAAAGTCGGTTTATTGCATGGGAAATTATCCGGAATTGAAAAAGACAAAGTTATGGCCGATTTTAAAAATAAACTCTATGACATTTTAGTTTGCACAACGGTTGTTGAAGTTGGTGTAGATGTTCCAAATGCAACAATTATTGTAATTGAAAACGCTGAAAGGTTTGGTTTATCGCAACTTCACCAATTAAGAGGAAGGGTCGGAAGGTCAAATATTCAATCATATTGCGTTTTGATAACAGGAAAAGCATCAAAACAAACAAGAGATAAATTATCTGTTTTAGAGCAAACAAATAACGGCTTTATTGTTGCTCAAAAAGATTTAGAAATTAGAGGCCCCGGCGAATTTATGGGAACAAGGCAATCAGGCATTCCCGAATTATCTTTGTTTGATTTTTCAAAAGATATAAAAATTTTAGAAATGGCAAGACAAGATGCCTTTGAATTTGCTAAAAACAACAATATAAACGATTTTCCCAATTTAAAGAAAATGCTTGTAGAAAAGAATTTATTTAAAAGTTAATTTTCAAATTTTTATGGTAAATTAAACTTATTAAAGGATAAGGATTGTTTTTCTATGCAAAATACTACCCCCCAAAAAAAGCCCTTATTAAATTATATTAATGTATTTCGTGGGCTTGCAATCATTATGATTTTATTAGGCCACACAATGCAATTAGGCGATCCAAATACAATTGCAAGATGCATAAGCTTTGAAATTTTTGCAGGCGGAACGGCACTTTTTGTTTTTATTGCAGGATATTTATTTCAATATCTTTCATATAAA
>DVKW01000032.1 GCA_018715855.1 Candidatus Galligastranaerophilus intestinigallinarum | reverse complement strand
ATGATTTCAATTAAATCGCCTCTTACTCTAAAAGTTGCCCTTTTTAATTCTACATCGTTTCTTTCATATCTTGTTAAAATAAGGTGGTTTAATAAAGCTTTTCTATCTATTTCATCGCCAACATGAAGTGTAACAGCGCCTTTAAAATAATTTTCGGGCAGCCCTAAACCGTAAATGCAGCTGACAGATGCCACCACTATAACATCGTTTCTTTCATATAAACTTCTTGTTGTGTTGTGGCGAAGCCTGTCTATTTCATCATTTATGGAAGCCGTTTTTTCAATGTAGGTGTCTGTTCTTGGAATGTAGGCTTCGGGCTGATAGTAATCGTAATAAGATATAAAATATTCAACCGCATTATTTGGGAAAAGCTCTTTAAATTCACCGTATAATTGGGCGGCAAGCGTTTTATTGTGGGCAATTACAAGAGTTGGCTTTTGAACTTTTTCAATAACATTTGCAATTGTAAAAGTTTTGCCTGACCCTGTTACGCCTAAAAGCGTTTGGTTTTTATAACCTTTATTTATCCCGTCAACCAATTCATTGATTGCTTTTGGCTGGTCGCCTGATGGTTTATGGTCTGATACTATTTGAAATTTAATTTCTTTCGGCATAAATAAATTGTTGCACTTAAAATGTTAAATTTCAACATTTTCATGGTTTTCAACAGGTTTTAAAGATTGGCCGATTGCTTTTTCCAAGCTTGCTTTAGCGCTATTATAGGTGTAAACATTTGAAACGTATGCTAATTTTGCATTTTCATAAGTTACTTGAGATTCTTTTAATTCAACCGCATCGCAAACGCCTGCTTTGTACCTTCCTTGAGATAATTCAAAGCTTTCTCTTGCTTGTTGAACAGCAACTTTAGAAGCTGCTATTCTTTCTCTTGCATCATTTAATTGAACGTATGCAGTTTGAATTTCATAGTAAATATCATTAACGGTTGATTTTGTATTATATTGTTGCTGCTTCATTTCGGCTTTTGCCTGCTTGATTTGAGATGTAATTGTTACAGGGTTTATAACAGGAAATTCAAAATAACCGCCAACAGAATACCAAGTTGTATCTGTAAAGTGGTCTCTGCCACCCATAGAAAGGTCAGCAGAAACAGACAATTTTGGCATATATGTTTTTTTGGCTAATTTAACATATTCATCTGCCATTTTCATTTGCAAAATTGCCATTTTAAGGTCGGGGCGAGCTTCATTTGCAATTTCTATTGCACCCTTCATTGTAATATCGGTTGCTTCATAAGGCATAACCGTATTTACGACGTATGGTTCAATAAATGGCGTTCCCATAACATTATTTAATTTAGAAACTGCAAGGTCAACCGCATTTGTTGCTTCAATATAATTTGCTTTTGCATCTGCCAAATTAGCAGCTGCAATTGTAACATCTACTTTTGGCCTTGTGCCTATTTCATAAAATGCACGTGCTTGTTTATACATTGTTTCATATTGTTCAACGGTTTCTTGCCTTACCTGCTTTGCACTCAGTGCATATAAAAGGTTGTAATAAGCGTCTTTAACATCGCAAACAACAGAATTTACAACAGATTCAATATTTTGTTTTGCATTTTCCCATTCAAGTTTATTAATTGTATATTGGTTTTGTGTAACGCCAAAGTCATAAACTAATTGTGAAAGAGAAATTGTGCCAAGCAAATATTTTGTATAAGTTGGAATTTTAAAGCCTGAAGGCATACCTGATAAATCGGGTTTATTTCTCATTAAAGCAGTTTGAGTTGAAAGGCTTGGCGTGTAGTTTGCAATTGTTTGAACTTTATTTTCTTTAACGGCGGATGAATTTGCATAAGCTGCTTGAATTTTAGGGTTATTGTTCAATGCAAGTTCAAGACAATCCGCTAAAGATAATTCTTCCGATTTTGAAACTGCACCTTGAATTGTAATGTGTTTTTCTTCAACATCACCAACAGGGTAATAACCGTCTTCAGGAATTAAATATTCAGAATAATCATTTTTATTTTTCTTTTCTTTTTTTACTTTTCTTTTTTCAAGCTTTTCGCCTTTTTTATCTAAGGTTATTTCTTCTTCTTTTTTATTTTCACCTGAAACAGCAGGAACTTCTTTATTTGTTTCCTGTTTATTTTCTTCAACCTTATCTTTTACTTCTTCTTTAGTTTGAACAGCCACCGGTTCTTTTGTTTCTTGAACAACAGGAACAGGTGCTGTCACATTAGCGTCTTGTTCGGATATTAAGATAGGATTGTTTGCAAATGCAATATTAACTGATAATGCAATCGGCAACATTAAATATAAGAATTTTCCATAAAACTTTTTATTGGAATTTTTCATTTTCTCTTATTTCCTCAATGTGTTTCTGTTTTCTTAATTTACTTTGTTCTTTTGCTCTTTCTCTTTGGTTTTGAATGTGAGCATAAAATGCAGGAACTAAAATTGCACCAACGGTAACTGCAACTATCATGCCGCCAAAAACGGCCGTTCCTAATGATTTTCTGGATTCAGCACCTGCACCGGATGCTACAACCAAAGGCACCATACCTAAGATGAACGCAATACCTGTCATCATAACGGCTCTAAACCTTATGTTTGCAGCTTCCATCGCAGCTTCATATACAGTTTTATTTTCGTCTTCCCTTGCAACTTTTGCAAACTCAACAATCAAAATTGCCTGTTTTGCCGCAAGGCCTATTAACATGATAAGCCCTATTTGAGCATAAATGTCAAGTTGGTTTCCTGTAACGTATTGAAGGAAAAGTGCCCCCAACATTGCAATAGGCGTGATTAACATAACGCCAACAGGCAACATCCAGCTTTCATACAATGCAACAAGGAACAAATAAACAAACACTAAGCTCATTAAAAG
>DVKW01000031.1 GCA_018715855.1 Candidatus Galligastranaerophilus intestinigallinarum | reverse complement strand
GTTTTTGGGTTTTTTGGAGTTTAAAATTCAATTATATGGTTAATCGGATTTTATCTATGAAAAAAATTCTGTTTTTAATTTTCATTTTCCATTTAAGTTTTCCTGTTTGTGCAAATCAAATTTATGATGCCGAATGGTGCCGAAAAAACGGGGGAACAATTGAATTTGACACAAACTATAATATTAATTTTAACTGCACCACACTAAGCGTTTTTTCAATTTCATATATTGAAAAAATTTACAACATAGTTTGCATTCCCTGTTATTCTTCAATTTTAAAAAATAAAGAGCCTTTGTTTTTAAAACTTGTCGGTGAAACGGAAAATACCGCATCTACAATGTTTGATAAATATAATTTTAAAATGACGGAATCAGACCTTGTAAGATATATTTAATTCCTTTTTCCAAACTATATAAAAATATATGGCTAAAACAAGGTAAATAAGCCACATTAAAAGTGTGGCATAAGTTTTTGCGCCGTTTAAAACTGCAAAAACCCACATAATAAGTGAAATTAAATTTACAAAAAACCAAAAATACCACTGCTCAATGCATCTTTTAACCGTTAAATATTGCCCGAAAATTGAAAAAACAACCGAAAAGCCGTCTAAATATGGGCTTTTGCCGCCGGAGAGCTTTAAAATGTAAGATAAAATTAAAGATAATATAACGGAAATTATAATAACTATAGCTTTTTTAAATACGGGAAGTTTTGTTTTTATTATTTCTAATGAATTTTTTTTCAAATGTTTTTTCCATTTAAAAATGCCAATAACCTGCATTGGGAAAAAATACAACCCATATAAGGCCATATTTCCAAAAAAGCCGTTTTTATACGCAAGATAAACGTAAAAAAATGTGCCAATTAGCCCTATAAAAAAACAAAAAATTTTGCCTTTGCCTGCATATATTGTATAAGTTATTCCGCAAACGGCAGAAATAAGGGCAATTATAGAATCTTCTTTTAAAATTGAAATTAAGAAAACAAAAAATATGGCAACAGGGAAAAATATTTTTTCCAAAAAGCTGAACGTATTAATTTCATTTTTAATTATTTTTAATATTTTCATTTATTGATTATAAAATAAAAGCCGCCAAATTGAAGGCGGCTTTTTTATTAATAAAGTTTTTTTGCTTCCGCTTCAAGCCCCAGCATTCTTTTGAGTTCATCCGGATGGTGAGATTTTGCTATTGCATCTTGAAGGTCAATTTTTTTGGCAAGAACCAAATCTCTAAGCGCCATATCAAGCGTTTGCATGCCGATACTTGTGCCTGTTTGAAGTGCCGAATATATTTGCGCCGTTTTTTGTTCACGGATTAAGTTTGCGATAGCACCTGTTACAAGCATGATTTCTTGCGCCATTATACGGCCTTTTTTTGTAACTCCGTCATCGGATAATTTTTGCAACAATGTTTGAGAGAAAACTGCAATTAAGCTGTTTGATAATTGCAGCCTGATTTGCTGCTGCTGCCCTTCGGGGAATACGTCAACAACACGGTCGATTGTTTGGGCGGCGCTTGATGTGTGCAAGGTTCCCATAACTAAGTGGCCTGTTTCTGCGGCAGTTAAAGCTAGGCCGATTGTTTCTAAGTCCCTCATTTCACCAACCAGTATAACGTCAGGGTCTTCACGAAGGGCTGACCTTAGCGCATTTGCCATGCTTCTTGTGTCTTGCCCCAATTCTCTTTGGTGAACAATGCTTTTTTTAGAAGTGTGAACAAATTCTATAGGGTCTTCCATTGTGAGAATATGTTCTGTTCTTGTGGAATTAATGTAATCTATCATGGCAGCCAATGTGGTTGATTTACCTGAACCTGTCGGCCCTGTTACCAAAATTAAACCTCTTGGCCTGTTTGAAACTGTTTTAACAACTTCAGGAAGCCCCAAACTTTCAAATGTAGGGGGGGTTGAGTTAACCGTCCTGAATGCTGCCGCATAGTTTCCTTTATCTTTATAAATATTTACCCTGAAACGCCCGATACCATGAAGCCCATAACCAAAGTCCAATTCCCAAGTTTGTTCCAGTGTTCTTCTTTGTTCGTTTGTTAAAATAGGAAAAAGAAGTGTTTCAACATCCTCCGGTGATAAAACAGGAAGATTTGTTCTTATTAATTCGCCGTCTATACGCAAAACAGGCGGCAAGTATGAACTTATATGAAGGTCAGACGCTTTCTTTTGAACCGTAAGTTCAAGAATTTCTTCAATAATCATAGTTCCGCATTTTCCTTTTATCTGATATTTATGATAAAAGTATCTCACACAGATGGCTTTAATGTAAATAAAAAAGCCCTAAAATCAATCATATATAGGGTGATTCCGCTAAAATAAAAATAATGTAAAGAATTGTAACAATATATATCAAGTATTGAAATTGTATATACTAAAAATACTTTATATAAATGTAAGTTGAAAACATTCAAAACAAAACGAGATATTAAGAAAACTAATAACACACATTATAAACAACCTAACTTCCTAACCTTCCCTTCCTATTTAAAGATTTACTCCCAATTTTGGGAGTTTTTTTTATCTTAAAAATTATGGTATTATTTAATAGTTAAGAAAAGTTGGAGTTTTATATGAAAAAAAATTTGATTAAAATATTTGCGTTTTTGTTTGTTATGGGCGTGTTTTTAAATTCTTCTTTTGCTGCAGATGAAAAGAAAGTCTTAAAAACTGATGAAAAAGAAGCCGTTATGATTGACGACACCAAAATGCAAGATGTAAGCGATATGCCAAGTGAAAGAGAAATTAAAAAATTTAAAAAAGAACAAGAAAAATTAAACAAAGAAAAACAAAAAAAAGAAGCAAAAGAGCTTAAAAAGCAACAAAAAGAACAAGAAAAGCTTCAAAAAGAACAAGAAAAGCTTCAAAAAGAAGAAATTAAAAAACAAGAGGTAAAAGAAAATTTACAAAAAACGGAAGTTAAAGAAGAACCTTCAAACCTTGAAACAAGCAACCAAACCCAAAAAGAAGAAATAAAAGAGGCTAAAAAAGAAGAAATTAAAGAAGAAACCCCTGTTTCTGAAGTTGCGGGCAAAGAAGAAAAAAAAGAAGAAACAACAGTTGAAGAAATTAAAAACGAAGAACCGACAGAAATAAAAAAAATTGAAAATGAAGATGAAGCAAAACTTCCTTTAAATAAGCAGGAAGAAGCCGATAAAAAAGCCCCTGCGCAATTATACAAAAAAGATTTAACCTATGAAGACATTGAAAAAAATGCGGTTTCCGTTAATGAATTTCTTCAATTCACAGATAAACAAAACGAAAAATTCAGCATATTTTACTATAAAACCACTTCTAAATTAAGCGAAATGACAAAGCAAATTAAAAATAAAGAACAAGAAAAAGAAATGGTTAAAAGAAGCAGAATTGTTGTAAAAGACCAAATTGCAAAAATTGAAAAAATAGATAAAGAACTTCTTAAAATGTATAAAGAAAGAGATGAATTTTACAATAAAGCGTTGGAAAAATTTAATTCTATGTTAAATAAAAGACAACAAATTAAATGGGAAATTTTGCAGCAAATGGGCTACAGGTTTTTCCCCGAATTTGATTAAACTTAAAATTAAAAGCGCCCTTTTTATGGGGCGCTTTTTTTAATTAATTTTAAATGTAAAGGGAAGAAAATCTTTCAAGGTGTGCTCAACAATTTCCCCTTCTTCATTTTCTAAAATAATTGAAACATCTTTATTTTCCGCTCTGAATTCTGCCATCCACTGAAGGCAAGCGCCGCATGGAATGCACATTTTCTGTTTTGGTGAATAAATTGCAATTGCAATTAAACCCTTTTTTTCGCCATTAGCAGCGGCAGTAGATAAGGCGTTTCTTTCTGCGCATAAAGTAAGCCCATAGCTTACATTTTCAACATTTACGCCCAAATATGTTTTTCCGTTTTCAAAAAGGCAACAAGCCCCAACGGGAAAATTTGAATATGGTGAATAAGAATTTTCACTAATCTTTTTTGCTTCCAAAAACAATTCTTCTTTAGTTTTCATTTTTTAACCTCATTAATAAATTGCTCTTAATCCAAAGTATGCGTTAAATTCTTTTTCATGGCCTATATCAGTATTAGCGCCATGCCCCGGGAAAACTTTAACATTTGAATCTAATTTAAAAAGTTTTTCTTTAATTGAATTTTTAATATCATCAAACGAGCCTGTGGGAAGGTCGCATCTGCCGATTTCTTCCCTGAATAATGTGTCGCCTGAAATTAAAATATCGCCTATTAAATAACAGGTAGAGCCAAAAGAATGCCCTGGGGTTGAAATTATTTTAATTTCAATATCATCTATAAAAAGTTTTGAATTTTCATCAACAAATTCATCAACTTTAAAGTTATCAACCCTTTTAACTCCGAATAAATCGCACTGAACCATAAGGTTTTCATACATTGGCTTATCGCCTTTCGGAATAACGGTTTTTATTTCTTTGAAATTATCCTGATATTTTTTAATATCTCCCAAATGGTCAAAATGAATGTGGGTTGCAATTAAAGTTTTTAAATTAAGGTTATTTTCTTTAATAAATTTAACCACCTTGTCATAGCACCCTGATGGATCAAACAAAACAGCAGTTTTGGTTTCATCGTTATATAGAAGATAATTATTTGATGCAAATTCTTCAGGTGTAAATTTTTCTAATTTCAACATTTTAAAAACAACTTTCTGATTTTTTTTACGGTCTTGTATATTCCGCATTTTGAATAAAAGGTCTGCAAAATAATATCTTTTGTTTCATCTTCGCTTAAATCAAAATGGATTTCCAATTCCTTAATATACTTTAAAAGATACTTTTTTGCACTCTCTTTTTTTATATTTATTTTTTCATTTTTAACTGTTTTTCTCATTTTATAAGCTCTTACTTATAAAATAATAATCAATTAAAAATAAAATTACATTGTCTAAAAAGGTGCATTAATATTGGCTAAAGGTTGTATAAAAATTTTAGACTTCATCTTTAATTTCAGCTAAAATTCTATCCATGACAGCTTTTTTGGATAAATCCCATTCTCTTTTAACAACCCTTATAACCTTAAAACCGCATCTTTCTAAGATGGATTGTTTTTTCATATTGGAATATCTTCCTTTTGTTTTATCAGGCACGCCGTCTACTTCAATATCAATTTTATCTATCGTAATATCGGCGCTAACTCCGCCTATTTCAAGCCCTGCTTGAATGTTGGTATCCGGAAGATATAGGGCAAGTTCCATATAAACTTCTTTTTCAAAATCGTTTTTGAAGTTTAATTTGTTCGATGTTTCAAAAGCTTTTTTTGCCCTTTGAACGTATTCGATATAATCTCTTAAAAGCCCTTCAGGGATTGTATTTGGCGCTTTTGAAATAAAGTTTATGAGTTTTTTTCTTGCTCTTGTTATTGCAACATTGAACAAATTCGGTTTTTGCAAAAATGTTAATGATTGCGGCCTTGAATTATCTGCTATTGCCCAGCTCATAAGCATTATGTCTTTTTCATCACCTTGGAAAGTGTGAGCTGTGCCTATTTCAATTTGGTGTTTTTGAATTGTTTCAAGTGAAAAAATTTGCATTACATCTTTTTTAATTAAATCCACTTGCCCTCTAAATGGTGAAACAACGCCTATTGAAATCGGGTTATCAGGGTTTGTTTTTTCATTTTCTGCAATAATATCTTGCATTTTTTTAATAACAGCTTCCGCTTCAACCGTGTTTCTTGTGATATCAACATCCACTTTACCGCCTTCAACCACAACAAGTTCAATCGGGCAATCAATATCATCTGTTGTTTTCATCACTTTAATTCTGCCGCCGTAAAATTCATCCGATGAGAATTGAATAATGGGTTTTGGGCTTCTAAAGTGTTCATCCAATAAAACAGGTGAAACAGAATAATAATTTGCAAGGTCAAACATTGAATTTGTTCTGAAACGCCACATTAATTGGTATTTATCATCAATGTTATATTGGTTTAAAAATGATTGTTCTTTTGCTTTTTCTAAGAAAGATAAATGCGGCAATTGCTTGTCATCGCCTACTATAACTGCTTTTTTTGCTCTAAATAGAATAGGAAAACAAGAAGCTATATCGCATTGGCTTGCTTCATCTATAATAACAACGTCAAATAAAGCAGGTTTTAGAGGCAGAGAATTTGAAATTGCATAAGTTGTTGCCGCCCAGCAAGGAAAGGCATTTAATAAGGGTTTAAAATCTTCATTTTCAAGAAGCCTGTTTTGAAGCATTGCTTTTTTTGAAACAAGCGATTTTGAATGAATTATAAGCCTTTGCCTTTTCTTTTGGTCTTGAAGAAGCTCTTTAATTGCATTTCTTCTTTTATTTTTCAAAATTTCAACGGCAAGCTTTTTTTGTTTTCCTTTTAAAAGTTTAATTTTATTCATTAAAAGGTGCAAGTTGCCTGTTGCCATTATTTCCTGTTCAATTTTTCTTGCTTTTGCGCTTAATTTTTCAACATCAAGCTCAATTTCAAGGCGAGATAGCATTTCTTTTGCTCTAAATGCTTTTTTTAATTTCAAAATATCTTTAATTTTTTTCAAATTAAAATGAACAAGAATTCTGTTTATAAAGCCTTCGTCTTTTTGAAGCCTTGTTTTTAATTTTTCAACAAGTTTTTTTAGGGTTTCAACTTCATCTTCATCCAGTTCGTGGTTTATATATCTTAATTCACCGATTGCACCCTTTGAAGCTTCTTTTTCAATTTCATTTTCCGTGAATTTTTCTTCTAAATTAATAATTTTTTCAGCATTATTTTCTAACCTTTTAATTTCATCTAAAAGGTCTTTCATATCGGGTGTATCAACCAAAATTGAATCCATATAAGATTCATCATTTAATTCAACTTTGCCCGATAGCAAATCTTCCAATTGAAAACATAATTGTTTTTGGTAATTCGCTCTGCCTGCTCTTAATGCCAAATATGGTGCGCCAAGTTCATTTAGCCTTTCTGCTACAACATCCACCGCTTTATCCATACGAGATGCCACAAGAACGGTTTTAATGTTTGCAATTAAATGTGCCACAAGGTTTACTATTG
>DVKW01000030.1 GCA_018715855.1 Candidatus Galligastranaerophilus intestinigallinarum | reverse complement strand
TGTTGCTTCATTGTCAAAAACTCTGAACATTCTGATATCTTGCCAGCCGCCGGGGGTTTTATCGGTACCGTCTTTTTCAAATGCCATAAGTTCAGGGTGTTTTTTTGCAAAATCAAGGCTAACGCAGCTTGGAAGGTCAATCATAACCGAAATGCCTCTTTTATGGCATTCGTTTATGAAATATTTGCATTGATCTTCGGCTGTTCCCGGATAATTCGGGTCTTTTAGATTGGGGTCTATACTTAAAAGGTCTGACGGTGCATACAAAGAACCTGCCGTTCCCATTGCTTTTTCTTTTCCTGTCGGGTGAATTGGAAGCACATGGAGAGTATTTATGCCCATTGCTTTTAATTCATCAAGCCTTTCAACCGCATTCATAAAATTGCCTCTGACTTCGCCTTCTTGAATAAGGGCGTTGCCGTCAGTATCTTTGGCGTTCATTGTTCTTGGAATGACTGCCATGATATTTGCTTTTGAATTTCTTAAATTTTCTCTTAAATTATTTTTCCAGTTAATTTCATTGCTGTTTAAATTGTTAATTGCGCTGATTGATGAAATATTTTGAACCGATTTACCGTTTGCGGTTAAATAGCTTTTTAACAAGCTGCTTGCAAGGGGAACATTCGGTATATTGTTTTGTTGAAGGTTTTGAGCCTGCATTGGTTGTGCGCTTTGAGCTTGCGGATTTTGTAAGAATGCTTGGTTTTGCACTTGCGGCGCATAAATTTGAGATGTCGGAACGTTATAAATTACGGGCTGAAAATTAGGCACGGCATTTTGAACCGGATTATATTGAACCGGATAATACGGCATTTGCCCTTGAATTTGCGGATTAAACCCTGTATTATTTATTGACATTTTTGTTCCTGCCCTCAAATGTATCGTTGTTTTCTTTTCTTTGGTATAAATGTTCGTCTTTTACTTTGCCAAAGAATAATTGAGAAATGAATGTTATGCCTAAAAGTGCAATCGTTGCGCCGCCGAACAGTTTCATCCATCTTCTGTCGTTGTGCATTTGGTTAATTTGTTTTTTGAATGTGTTCAAAACAGATTCGCCATAATCTGCAAACCTTATGCCGTGAGATTTGAAGACTTCATCGGATACGCCAACAGCTTTAGCAGCTTCAACTTCAAGTTCTCTTATTTGTTCTTTTGTCAAGTGAGAAACAACATCCAAGCTATCGCCGTATTTTTGGCTTCTTAATTGATAGAACATATTCTTAGCTTTAGATTCTTCTAAGCTTGGGTATGGAATGCACCCTTCGCCGTCTATCATGCTCTTCATTCTCAGCTGCCAATCTTTGATTTCAGCATCTTGCATTGTGCCGCCAAAAATGGTATCGCTTAAGGTTTTAAAGAAACCGCTGTTGCCGTTTGCATAGAATTTATTAACTGCATCGCCGTATGTGCTTTGCCATGCAACCCTTCTGCACATATTGTAGAAGTTTTCGATTTCTTCTTTTGTCATGGCTTGAATGTCGCCTTTATATTTATGTTCTTCGGCAAATTTTGCCCAATCTTTAATTAATGTGCCATCGCCGATTTTTCTTTCAAGTTCAATTGCGCTTCTTAATTTTGTAATCATGGCGTCAACTGATGTTATATTTGTTTTTGCGGCAAGTCTTTCTTGTTCTGTAAGCCCTTGTTCAAGCGTTTGTTTTAAAGTTGAACCGGATAAAACATCATCTGCCCCGTCTGCAACTTTAATACCGAGAGCTTTTAAGCTATCGCCGACTTTATCTGCCAAGGTTTCAAAAACGCCTTTAATTGAAGCTTTTGAACCTTCTTTTGTTGTTACTGTTTCAATTGAATCTGAAACTTTTTTAAGGCTTCTTGTTACTTCTTCATATTTTTTGTCATCTGCCGCAATTTCTGAAATTTTATCGGTTATAAGTTTTGATAAGGTTTCACCCGTTGCGGTTGAAGTATTTCTTAAAACGGTTAATTCTTTATCGCTAAAGCCTAATGCCCTAACCATTTTAGCTGCCGTTTTATTGTATTTTTCACCTGAAATACCGTCTAAAACTTTTAATTTATCGCCAAAAGTTTTCATTGTTGCTTGTGCAGGTTTAACGCTTTCTTTATAAATTCTTTCGATTGCATCTGCGCCCATATCCAATGTGTCTTGGCTGTAGCCTGCTTTTGTTTTTGCAAGAGCTTTCAATTCTTCAGGCAAATTGTCGGCATCTTCAAACAGGGTATCTACCCAAGCTTTGCCTTCAAATTTATCAGGGTCGCTTTGAATAATGCCTCTTGCAAAATCAAGAACGGATTCAAAAGAATCGCTTGCGCCTTTTGCTTTTGCGCTTTTATAAGCGGAAGTTAAAAGTTCGCTTGCTTCCTTAACGGCATCATCACCTTCAGGGCCTGCGATTGCTTTTGCAAAATCATCGTATGAACCTGTTGTTTTGAATAATCTTGAAATTAAATCTTGGGCATCTTTAAGGCCGTTTGCTTCCATTCTGATAGCGCCGTCATTTGCATAGCGGCCGATATCAAAGGCTTCGCCCAAGGTTTCTGCCATATTTTCGGGTATAACACCTTTTCTTAAAGATTGAACAACTGAAGCCACTTTTTCATCTTGGGCTTTGAAAAGTTCTGCATTGCCCAAGGTTTTACCTACTTCACCGGTTAAATCTTTTGCATCTGCCGCAAGTTTTCTTAAATTGTGGTTTGCAACGGGAACTCTTATTCCTTCTTCAATTCTGTTGCAAGCAAGAGAAGTTAAAAGTGGTGTTGCAAAACCTGCCGTTAACATCCACAAGGTGTTACCTTGAAGTGCGATTGTGCGCATTTTTTCTTTTGTGAATTCTTCACGGTCTTTAAGGTCTTTTGGCACGTTCATTTTATCTGCAACTTTATTTATATCTTCTTTTGACCAAACATCCCAAGGAAGGTATTGGTTATCTTGGAAGAATTGTTTTTTTCTGCCTTGAGAATCCATATATTTTTGATGAGGGTTAAACCCATGCATTAATTTTGTAGGCAAGTCTATTGCAACTTTCGGCCAAAGAGCCATAACAGAGAAAAATGTACCAAAGCCGAAGATTTCCATTAATTTTTTGCTTGATGTTGATTTAGAACCTATTAAGGCTGCTGCAATTAAGCCGCCACCTAATTTCATTCCCAAATCATTCATTCTGCCAAGTTCATGGTCGTTTGATTTACCCGTTAAAAGCGCATTTCCTAAATTTTTTGTATCTTTTGCAATATCAACAAACATAGAACCAAACATTTGAGCGGGGTTTTCTTTAACAAGATAGCCTTTTGGTTTGTCGCAGGTTACACGGTTAGTTTTATTTAAAAACTGCTCAAATACACGCCTGTCTTGCAATTTTTGCTGCATTTCAAGGCTTGTTAAAGATAAATTTGTTTGATTGTTTGTTGTATTAAGCATTAAAACTCCATGTATGATTTGTTGTAATCGACTGTTGATTTTTTATTTTCTTTTGGTGCTTTGAAATTTTTTGAAGCGTTCCAAATGCCCAAAATGCTTGTTGCTGCTGCGCCTATCATTAAGCCTTTACCCATTTTTGTTTTAGCCAACGATTTAACGCTTTCTTTCATTGTAACTGCAACTTGCTTTGGCAATTCCTTAACTGCTTGGGTAAATGTCGGTTTTTGTCTGAAATTCATAAATTCTTCAAAAGGTTTTTGTGCGGCAATTGCAACGCCCAATGCTGCCCAAACAAAAGAGCTGATTGATTTTGCAGCCGTTGATTTAACGAGAACTTCTTTAATTTTCGGTTGAACCACTTGATCGGATGCGTTTAATTCTTGGGTATAGCCCATTTTCTTTGCCATTTTGTCGTAGTATTCGTATCTGTTGTTGTTGTGTTCGCCTTGTTTGTTGATTAAATCCCACCTCGGAAAATCCGTACTTTCAAAAACTCTGTGAAATTCTACGCTTGTTGTGTCAGGGTCGCCTTTATAATCAGGTAATTCATGAACGATTTTTTTGTAAGGCATTTCCATATCAACGCCTGTTGTTGCCTTAACGCCTTTGTTTATAATTTTATTGCCAAGCCATTTGCCTGCAGCATATAAAACAACGCCTGCGGCCATTTTTCTGCCGTTCATATTGGCAAATAAGCTGTCTCTGCCGCCGAATTTGTTGTTAAGTGCATTCGAGATTAAAATTAAAGATGCTGAACCGACTAAGTTTGGAATGAGCCCTAAGGATAAAAATTCGTAAAAATTGCTGTTTTTAGAGCCTGTCATGCCCTTTGGAGCGTAGGAAAAGACATCGTTTACAAACTTATCCGCCACAATCCTTGCTCCCGTTGTCGGACGTTTTTTAATTATATGATCCTCATTATCAAGGTCTTTATGCACGACCAAATATGAATTTTTCGGAATATTTTCTAATTTTGCTGTATCAACCTGCATTGAAATGCCCCACGACTAACACACATATTAAAAAACACATGAAAATATAATTTGTTGCCACCTAAAACAAACTAGACTTTACATAAGTTAATAATTAACAAATTAATTGTTAATAGTGGATTAATAGCATAAAATCGGTTAAAATAAAATACATGGATGAACTATTTACAAAATTTTACAGTGTGCATATAAATGAAATCCATGCTTTTTTGGATTCTGATAGCGATGTTTTATATATAACGGGCTATTCAGGCTCCGGAAAATCTTCCGTTCTAAAAAGCGCAATAAAAAGTTATAACGAAGATATTTTAAAATTTCACCATCTTTGTTTTAAAGGCACGGTTACGGATGATTTTCTTTTATCTTTTTATGACACTTTTAGAAACTATGCCATAAGAGAAAAAATTGCTTTGAAAAAAAACCCTGAAGAAGGGTTTATGGATAAAGTCAGCTTTTATTTTAAAAACCTTGAAAAAAAAGCCGTTGTTGTTATAGATAATTTTGAAGCAGTTACAAACGAAGAAGAAATAACCGATTTTTTAATTCATATTGCAGGGTTTAGCAATGTTAAAGTTATTGTAATTTCAAAAAACCCAACTTGTTCTTTGGTTGAAAACCCCACAATTTCTCTTGAAAAAATTTATTTTGAAAAAATTAACTTTTTTGAATTTCAAGAAGTTTTATCCGAACATTTTAAAGATGAAGATGGTTCTTTAATTGAAGAATTATACAACGCAACGGATGGCTATGAACTTTATTTAAAAATGGTTTTAACTTATTTGGATTCAACCTTTACGCCTCTTAAAAGCTTAATGGAAGAATACAGGGAAAAAGGAATTCCTTTTGGCGATTTTATAATAAACAAACAAATTTCCCTGATTCCGAATAATTATTACCCGTTATTGGAAAATTTATCTTGCATTTATCATAATGTGCCTGTTGATTTTATTGAAACTTATTCTTTGGGCGACATTAAGCAATTTTCATATCTTATCTCAAGGTTTGCGGTTTCCGAATTTTGGGGAACTTACTATATAAAATCTTATTTAAGAAAATATTTTTCCGAAAACATTTCTCTTCAAAAAAAAGTTGAAATATATAATAAATTAATTTCAATTTATGAAAACGAACTTAAAAAAAGCCCAAAAGACAGAATTTTAAGATTATCAAGAGAATCAATCAGAAAACAGATTGTATTTTTAAAAGAATCTGCCCCAAAGGTTCAAAAAATAAATTCAACACCAACTTTTAACTATGTGGCACAAGCAATTGTCAATAACCCGAATTGGTTTGTAACAGAAGCAAACAAGCCAATGAGGGGCATGAACTTAAGAAGAAAAAAAGAACAAAAAAAAGAAAAAATTCAAAATTTTGAACCAAAAGAAATTTTAAAAAATTCTTTATATGAAGAAATGATGGCAGAAGCCGAAAATTTGATTGGCCAATACCAGTTTAAAGAAGCTATCGATAAATTAAACGAAATTAAGCCCATTGCAAAGAAATTTTTAGAAAAAGTAAATGTTTATTCTAAAATTGCAAATTGTGCAACAAAATTAAACGACAACAATTTAGCGCTTTCCAATTTAAGAGAACTTTGTGAAATTTGCCTGACAGAAGGCGACAGCGACAGCTGGGCAAAATATAGAATTGAAATAGGAAAAATTTATAAAAAATTATACGCATTTTCTCGTGCAAAAACTTGTTTTGAAGAAATTATAAAAAAAGAAGAATATATTTCAAAAAAAACAATTGCACTATCAAGGCTTTCTTTGGGCGATATATATGAGCTTGAAAATAATTTTGAAGATGCCCTTAATGAATATAAAATTGCCCACGATTTAATTATTGAAAATGAAGGCGAATTTGACCCGATTTTACCTGAAATAAGCTATAAAACAGCTTCGCTTTATGACGAAAACGGCTATTTTGATGAAGCCATTGTTGAATATCAAAAAGCAATTGAATATTCAAATAATTCAAACAACGAATTTTACCTTGCAAAATCATATACAAATTTAGGGGTAATTTTAGCAGATATGGGAGAAAATGAAGAAGCCGCAAGCTATTTAACTTCTGCCCTTGAAATTTCAAATAAAACGGATAATTACATAGATACATATTATATTGCAAGAAATATAGCGGAAATTTACAAAACGCTTGACCCTGAAAAGGTTTATGATTACCTGAACTTGGCGCTTGAATATGCAAGATTATCCGAAAATTCCTTTGAAATTGCAATTTCTTTAATTGAACTTGGGGATTATTATTATGACCTAAAACAAAATGAACAAGCCCTTATTTGCTATTTTCAAGCAAAAACAACCCTTGGCACATCCGCTTCAAAAGAAAATATGGAAAGGGTTACAACAAGAATTAACGATATGAAAATTAAACTTGGCGACTACGTTTTTAGAGGCATGAAAGAACTTTATGACCCTGAATAAAAAAGAAATTATTAAAAAATTATATGGTTTTAGCCCAAATGAAAATGTTTTTGAAAAATTAAAAGAATGGGAAAAAATTTTTATTGAATATAATTCTCACACAAATTTAATGAGCAAAAACGATGTTAAATTTTTATTTGAAAAGCATGTTTTGGATTCTCTTGCAATTAAATTATATGAAGGGTTTTATGATGGTTTAAAAATTTTAGATATAGGCGCAGGGGGCGGGTTCCCTTCTTTAATTCTTTCAATATTTTTCACGGATAATAAATTTATCGCCGTTGATTCGGTTCGAAAAAAAACCGATTTTTTAAATTTGGCAAAAGAAAAGCTTGAATTAAACAATTTGGATGTTATTAACGAAAGAATTGAAAATATAGCGCCAATTAATGCAGATATTTTGGTAAACAG
>DVKW01000029.1 GCA_018715855.1 Candidatus Galligastranaerophilus intestinigallinarum | reverse complement strand
TCGTATTTATCTTCAATTTCTGCTTTTTGTTCGGGGCTTGATGCAACAAGGCCTGTTTGAGTGTTAACTGAATCTAATACGTGTTTTCTTTCGAAGTCTTCTAATGGGAAATCGCCTGATGCAATTTGCATTGTTGTGTGGTAAAGCGCATTTAATGTGCCGCAATCTGCCCAAGGTTCATTAGATTTAACAGCATAAATCTTTTGATTGCCAAGAACTTCTTTTGCTTCGCTAAGTGCTTCTAATGGCATATCTTGTTTAATTGAATCTTTAATTTGTTTTTGAGCACCTTCGGCATCTTCGTTTTGAGTTAAGGCCATCAAGATTGGTGTGAATGTTTTTGACCAGTCTCTTGGTTCTTTACCTGAATTATTTGCAGGTAAATATGGTTCTAAGATAGATAACGCTTTAAATGCTTCTTTTGAAACCGCAAATTGGAAAGTATTTGCAAAGCAGTTGTCGTTTTCATCAACATAGCCTTCTTCAAATTCTTTCGGTTTTTCTGCAAAAGCTTCAATTTCGCCTTTATCATTAATTTTCATAATGCCTAAAGAGCCTCTTGCATCTTCTTTATCAACTTGTTTTGCAACCATAACAACTGCAGCATTTCCTGTGTTCATTATGTTTGTCATTTCTGATAATGCTTTTGGAATACGGCTCATAGCATCGTTTGGAAGAATCAATAAGCTATCTCTGCCTTCTCTTTCCATTGTATCGTACATATCAACCGTAAAGCCGCCATTGCCGCCGTTTACGCCTGAATCATTCAAATAGAATTTAATGTTTTTGCCGATTCCCAAATTGCCTTTTGAACAATCAAGAAGGCCTGCCTTATGAAGCGAAACAAATGTTGTTTCCATAGGTGTCAAGCCTGTTGCTGTTCTAAAGCAGCCTTTTGTAAGGTTTGAGCCTTTGGGGTTGCCGTGCATAATTTTGCTTGATGAAGCGTTTGTATATTCCGCACGTGAACCAAAACCGCCCGCTAACATTGAAAGTTGCATATTTTGTGCACCTTCTGCAGGTTTAAATTCATCTAAAACAATTTCACCGTTATTAACTTTTTCAACAAAAGTTGCAATAGAATCAATGATTTCAGGAACAAATCTGCCGTCTTCAAGGCCGATTACAAGCTCTGTGCCGCCGCCTTGTGAACCGCCTTGTTTTTCTTCAACAACGGGAACATCATGAACTTCAAACGGTTTGAATACGTTTTTATTTTGTTCCGCAATAACGTTTAATGCGCCGTTTGATGCATCTTTTTTGGTTAATTGGCCTGCATTTGTCAAAAGAACATTTTCGCCGTCTTCAACAACAGCCATTAATTTGCCTTTTGTATTTAATACGTAAGCATTTTCAGGAGTACCTTTTATGCTTCTTCTGTTATCTGAATCAAGATTGATTGAATATGGTTCAAGTTCAAATTTTAATGATTGTTGAATTTTTTCTGTCCAGCCGGGGTATTCATGTGCCTTTCTTGGAGTTCTTACAACCATTTCAAATTTCATGTTGTTGCCATGGCCTTTTTTAACTTGGGTTCTGGCATCTGTTATTGTGCCTTTGTCTTTATCTTTGGCAATGTCTATAGTTGTTTTAACCGCATCATCGTATTTTGGAAGGTCATCTTTAAACTTTGAAACAAGTTTTGATACATCCGCACGAGAGCCGACTTCTTCACCTTTTCTGCCATGTTCAATATCTTGGCAAGTTACCATTGATTGGTTTAATTCATCAAATGCGGCAGCCAAACTTCCCGTAAAAGAAACGGTTGAAGCCATAGGAATATTGTTATAAGCACGATAAGCGGCAGCTAATTTGTCTGCGCCATAGTTTGCTTGTTGACCTTTAAATTGAATAACATTTGTTGCATTATTCTCTTTTTTTACACTGTTTGCTGATTGCAGATTGTAATTTCTCGTTAAGCCATCTGCCATCGAAATACGATTGAGCATTTTAACACCTTTCTCTATATATTAATTACTAAAAACAACACGTCTTTTTGTTTTAGCATACAAAAGGTTAAAACTCAAACAAAATTTTTTTTGTTAATAAAAATTTACTTGCTTAATAATACTTAATAATTAAGAAACAAGCCTTCTGCATTTGTTTCTAATTCTTCTTTGTTCTCTTTCTTTGTTTGAAATTTCTCTTTGAAGTCTTCTTATTTTTATTCTTTTTTCATCATCTGAAAGAGAAGAAGAATACCTTACTTTTCTTATTTGTTTTTCTTTATATCTTATATCGTAATCAAGTTTTTTTAGCTCTCTTTCAAGCCTGTATGTAGGGTCGTATGAAATTAAGGAATTATCAGCCAAGCAAACATTTGAATTTAAAAGAAAAATTCCCAAACCAAATAAAATTAAAAAAATTTTTTTCATAAAATAAACCTTTTTTCTTTTGTTTTAAGCTTAAAAATAAGCTTTTTGAAGCAATAAAAAGCTATAGATTATTTCTTATTTATTTTTTTAATAATTTGAAATAAAAAAACAACGGCTATGGAAGTTCAAAAGCGGTAAGAAAATCTCCTTCTTCGCTTTTTTCTTTGCAAAAGCTGCCGTTATGAGCAAAAATTATTTTTTCACAAATTTTTAACCCAAGCCCTGTGCCTGTTTTATATGGGGTTTTATCAAATTTTATTTTGCTTTTAACTTCCACGCTTAAATTAATTCCTTTTGTTTTAACGGAAATATTTATTGTGGAATTTTCTTTTGAATATTCAAAAGCATTTGATAAAAGGTTTATTATAACCCTTTGTATTTCAATTTCATCATAAAGCTTGATAAAATCTTCCGTTAAATAATTAACTTCAACTTTTTGTTCTTTTGTTTCAAACAAAATGCCAATGTTTTTAATAGATTCTTCAATTGTTTTTCTTATATCGTTTTTTGTTTTGTTTAAAACAATTTTACTTTTGTTTATTCTGTAATCACCCAAAATATTATCTAATAAAAGCTGTAAATATTTATTTGAAGCTAAAATATTTAAAATTGTATTGCTTGCTTCTTTGCTCAAAATTCCAAAAGCACCCGAATATAAAAGCTTTAATGCCGTTACTTGTGCTTTTACGGGCGTTTTCATATCATGTGCAAGCATAGCTAAAAATTCTGTGTCGTTAAGTGTAATTTTGTTTTGGTGCAGCACTGTTTTTTAACCCGTTTTTTGCTAAACAAGTGTATTATCCTGTTTTAAAGGGTTTTTGGCTACTGGCCGAACGGGTAATTTTAACCTATTTTATTTTGAATGAAGAATAAGCCCGTAAAGAATACTGTCTGCTATTGCATTGTACGATGCGGTAATAATATTTTCAGACACCCCGACAGTATCCCAAATGTTAATGCCATCGGTACTTTCTATTGAAACCCTTACCGTTGCTGCGGTTCCGTCTTTTGAATCAAGAATTCTTACTTTAAAATCGGAAAGTTTAAACTTTTTAACCGCAGGATATTTTTCAAACAAAGCTTTCCTTAAGGCGATATCCAAAGCATTAACAGGGCCGTCGCCTTCAGATACGGTGTGGATTATTTCATCTTTTATTTTAATTTTAACGGAAGCTTCTGTTATGGTTACATTTTTATATTCACCTTTTGAATCCATAAGGGTGGTATCGCCGATAACTCTGAAACCCAAAAGTTCAAATAAATTTGGTTTTTTCCCTAAAACATCCATAACAAGAATTTCAAAGCCCGCATCAGCGCCTTCATAGGCAAAACCTTGCCATTCAAGTTGTT
>DVKW01000028.1 GCA_018715855.1 Candidatus Galligastranaerophilus intestinigallinarum | reverse complement strand
TTTTGCCTTGGAAAAGACGGCATTTTAATGACACAAGGGGGCGACATTGTAGGCTCAGGCATTAAAATAGGCGGCGATGTTGTTAAAACAAAAATTGATAAAAACGGCGATGTTTACACCTATAAAGATTTATCAAAAGAGCCCGAATATAAAGGAACAATTCCTGTTGTAACATTTGATAATCCTGAAGGCTTAAAAGAAGTTGGCGATAATAAATATATTAAAACCGAAATTTCAGGCGAAGAAAAACTTGTTGTTGACCATTCAAGAATTGCACAATATTCAGTAGAAAGGTCAAATGTAGATTTGTTTGACCACGTTAACCAAGTTATGAGAGTTAATGCTTCACTTCTTGCATCCACAACGCTTATGACAGCCGTTGATGATATGTATGAAAAAGCAATAAATATAAGGGAATAATAAATGAGCTATTTACCAAAAGACCCTATACAAAAATCGCAATTAATGCTTGATTTAATTGCAAACAGACAAGAAGCAATTTCAGGCAACATTGCAAATATGGACACCCCAAATTATGTAAGAAAAGATATTGAATTTTCCCAATATCTAAATACAATGAACGGTTCCTTAGAAACCAGATTAAGCCAAAAATTGGGGCCATCGGGTGTAATTGAAGCAAAACAGCAAACACTCTCCGTAACGGATGAACTTGCAATAATGCAAAAAAATTCAATGCTCTATGGCGTTGCAGCAAAACATTTAACATCAATAATAACAGAAATGAAAACGGCAATTAACGTTGGAAGCTAGAGGTAAAATATGGGTATAATTGATACATTTGAAGTAGGCAGACAAGGTTTAAACGTTCACTCTAAAAGAATTCAAATTGCGGCAAAAAACATTGCCAATCTTGACACACCGAATTATGTCAGAAAAATCCCCGTTTTAAACGCAACGGAAGATATTTCTTTTGCAGGGCTTTTAAACACAATGAAAGAAGATGTTTTTGGCATTGGCACAATTCCTTTTATCTCAGGCGGCGTAAGGTTTACAGGAACGGTTGAAGACCCCACGCAAGGTGAAAAAATTTATCGCCCGGGGCACCCTGATGCTGATGAAGAAGGGTATGTAAGAATGTCAAACGTTAACCCAATGGTTGATATGGCAGACGCCGTTTTAGCTCAAAGAGCGTATGATGCAAGCCTTGGCGTTATGGCAATCGCAAAAACAATGTCAAACAGAGCATTACAGATAGGTGAATAAGCTACAACAATTCCTTTTTAACTTTATCAAAGCTTGTTTTTGCGGCTTGAATTAAATTTTCATAAAAAATTAATTCAGCATCTGTTGAAGATAAAATTTGTTCAATTAATTTGTCTTTAATAGGGTTATTTGAAGGTTTTTGATTAAACCCAAAAACTTTAAGGTCAATATTTAAGGCATTAACAATCATAAAAAACGATTTTAAAGATGGAATATAACACCCTGATTCAATTCTTGAAATATGCTGATCGGATAAATCAACCTTTTCGGCAAGTTCTGCTTGAGTTAGGTTCATTTTCTTTCTGTTTGTTTTTATAACTTCCGCAATAAATTTCTTATCATCAAATTTCATTTTATCGTACCTTACATATAAAAATATGTCGTAAACAACAATTTTTTAATATTGCATACACAGTATTTTTATATTTTTTTGATGTATACATATATATTTCTTAACAATTGCTTTTGATTGAAAGAATTTATGTTATACATGTTGTTAGCATATAGTTTTATATGTTTTTATGTGTATGCACATATGGGGGTACAATGGGATTATTTTTATTTAAAGATGTTGACTCACACTACAAAGTTAAATTTTTAGGTGTCAAATTTAGCATTAGGCACAAGTGCAAGTTTAAATATAAAAAAGCAGAAAATTGGGGGTTAAATGACAAAGAAGAAAGAAACCCAAAAATTATAATTTCTTTAACAAGTTTTCCAAAAAGAATAAAAACCGTTCACCTTGCAATTAACACCCTTTTAAGACAAACAATGAAACCGGATAAAATTATTCTATGGCTTTCAAATGAAGAATTTAAAAACAATGAAGACGACCTTCCAAAAGAATTAATTGAGCTTAAAAAATTGGGGTTGGAAATTATGTGGTGCAATAATTTAGGTTCATATAAAAAGCTTGTTCCCGCATTAAAAATGTTTCCAAACGATATAATTATAACCGCAGATGACGACATTTATTATGATGAAAATTTGGTTTCAGATTTATACGCTTCATACCTTGAAAATAAAAATTGCATAATCGCAAAAAGGGTTTGCAAAGTTAGCTTAAAGGAAAATATTTTGAGTGCAAAAAAACTTGAAGAAAAAGAAAATTCAAAACCTGATTTTAAAAACCTTATTATGGGGGGCGCAGGGTGTCTTTTTCCACCAAATTCACTGCACAAAGATGTTTTTGATAAAGAAAAAATTTTAAATTTAATTCCAACCCATGATGATATTTATTTTTGGGCAATGGCGGTTATAAACAATAAAAAAATTAAAATTGCACAAACTAAAGATTTTAACATTTACACAATAGATGGCACTCAAAAATTTGGGCTTTGCAAAATAAACAAAAAAGGCAAATGTGGAATGTGCCCCAATATTGCCTTTGAAAAAATTGCAAAAGAATACCCCATTTTATACAAAAAAATAGAAAGCGCCAAAAATGCTTAAAGAAAAATTTGAAATAATTTTATCAAGTTTTAACCATAGAAAAACCTTAGCAAAATTAAGAAAAAATTATAAAAAAAGAGCATTAAACGTTATTTTTCTTGTTACGGAAAATCAAAAATTGGCCTATCAAACCTTATACGAAGAATTTGAAAAAAATAAAAATTATTCTCCAAAAGTAATAATAGTGCCTAAAAAAAATTTATACAATCATAAAGAAATTCAAAAAAGCATTGAAGAAAATTACAACTTTTTTCGTGAAAGAAAAATTAAAGTTGAAATCTGCTACGATATTACAAAAAATAAATATAAAAATTTAAAACATCACAGTCCGGATATTGTGTTTTTTGAACAGCCATTTGTACTGCCGAATAAATTAAAGCCATATTCTGTTTCAAAGTATGCACTTCCGCTTTTTTGTCCATATAGCGTTTCGCCAACACCAAAAATTCTTGCTAGGGGAGCAAGGTTTTACAATGCATTATTCAAATTTTTTACACCAAATAAACAACTTGAAAACGAATATATAAAGACCAACGAATTTAAAAAAGGATTATTTTTATATACAGGACACCCAAAACTTGAAAA
>DVKW01000027.1 GCA_018715855.1 Candidatus Galligastranaerophilus intestinigallinarum | reverse complement strand
TTTAAGCTGTAACCTTAATTGTGGACATTTCGGAATTAATAAATTCTTCGCACAAAGAATCTTCCGTTATAAAATCGGCTTTAACTTCAATTGAAGAATCAATTTCCACAAACATTTGTTTATAATATTCTTTTTTGGTTGTTTCTTTTGATAAAATATAAACTTTTTTAGGCTTTGAAGCTTGAAAAGCCGTTTTTAAAAACATAGAAGTAAGCGCACGGGAACTTTCCAATGGAGGATTAATTAAAATCCAAGTTTCAGCACCTGCCATGGCGTTTATACCTTGAAGAAAATTAAACGGGCTTGCGTTTGATTCAAAATTCAATGCTTCATAAGTATCAGGATACATAACAGATGAACATTCGCTGCATTGAACAGTTAAAATTTTATTTTCTAAAGTAACAACAGCTTCTCTTTTTCCGCATTTTGGGCAATAGAAAATGTTCGACAAACCAAACAGGGGAACAATTTCAATTTGTTTGCCTTCAGAATTTTTTGTTTGGACATTTTGAATTTTAAAATTTATGTTGTTTTCAATAAAAGTTTTCAACAAATTTTCGCTTTTTGAAGTTGTTACAAAATAAACATCCCCTTTAATTGTGTTCAGCATTTTTAAAATTTCCGAAAATTCATCCGTTTGAATATCAACCGCACTTTTAATAACAGGCGCATCCAAAATAGGGTTTGCATCTTTATTTAAAGAAAGAGCATCTAATTCAAGACGGTAGCTTTTATTTTTTAAATAATCAATAAAAGGCGCTTTATCATCATAAAAAACGGCAACATTGTTCAAAGTAAGCTCTTTTTCCTGAATTATTTTAAAAGAAGGCGTTTCTTCTTTTTTTATTTCAGGTGAAGTGTTTGAAATCGGAACTTCATCAATTGTATTTACCATATTAATAACTGCATCTTTTGGGGTGAAAATAACCGGTTCTTCCTTTTGTTCGGATAGAATTGGGGCTGAATCCTGTTCAAAATTATCATCTGTTTGTTTTTCTTCAGCTTCAACATTTTGGGATTGCTGGCTGTTATTTTCAGGTTCAAAAGATGTTTTAGCTTCAAAATAAGAAAAAGAAGCCGAAGGTTTTTGTTCATTTGAAAAAGAATTATTAAATTGTTCTGTTTCCTGTTTAATATCTTCCGTTTGTAAATTTGAAACAGGCTCTTTATTTAAGGGTTCAAAAGTTTGAATTTCATTTTGTTTTGGCTCATCATTATAATAAGAACTATCGGGCTCTTTATTTTCTAAAATATCCGTGATTGTTTTGGTTAAAAGTTCCTTTATGTCATTTGGAATTTGTTGTTCTTCCACGTAAGATAAAATTTGCCTCAAATCATCTAATAGTTGAAATTTATACCCTGTGTGGTATTTTTCATGCAATTTGTGTGCACCCATTTGTAAAAGCTGCATGTCATCTCTTTTGAGAGCAACATACAATCTTTTAACTGTCATATCTTCTGCTTCCGGGAATGGCGCCATAACAAAATCTCCTTATTTAAAAGCTAAATTAAATTTGAAGAGGAAGGATCACTTAAACCGTGATAAATACCTCTCATCATCTGATAAAGTTCTGTCGGGTTGTCGCTGTATTCAATTGCCGTTTCTTTTTCAACCAAATGCAATTTATATAAATTGTAAATTGATGAATTCATGGTGCATAAAGTAGAATTGTTTGAACGTGCAATTAATTGGTCAATATCGCTCATTTTATCTTTTGCAATGTAATCTGCAATTGCAGGCGTAGATGCCATAATCTCTAATGCAGGAACAAGCCCGCCGCCGATTTTTGGCAAAAGCTTTTGTGCAATTGTACCTTTAAGGGCAACAGAAAGCCTTTTTCTTATAAAATCTTTCTGATCGGATTCAAACAAGCCCACAATTCTGTTTATTGTTTGCGTAGCCGAATTTGTGTGAATTGTGGATAAAACAAAATGCCCTGTTTCTGCCGCTGAAATTGCAGCTTCAACCGTTTCTTTATCTCTTATTTCACCGATTATAATAATATCAGGGTCTTGCCTTAGGGCATATTTAATGCCGGATGGAAAATCGGGAACATCTATCCCCAAGCCTCTTTGCGTTATTAAACAGTTTTTATCCGAATATAAAAATTCAACAGGGTCTTCAATTGTAATAATATGCCTTTTTTGGGTTTTGTTTATATTTTCAATCATAGATGCAATTGTTGTAGATTTACCGGAACCAGTTGCACCCGTTATTAAAAGAATACCTGAATTACATTCCGTAAAATGTTGAATGGAAGGGGGCAGCATCAGCTGTTCAAATGTCGGAATGTCGTATGGAATAAGCCTCATTGTAATTTTCGGCATTCCTAAATCTTTGCAGTAATTAACCCTATATCTTGAAACACCTTTTAGTTCATAGGTAAAATCAAGGTCTGTTGCATCTTTTAATTTATATTGAATATCTTTATGTAAAATTGTAGCTAAAATGCCATCAAAGTCTTCTTCAGTTAAAGCGGGGGTATCAAGCCTTTGAATTTCCCCTGAAATTCTTAAAGAAGGCTGTTTTCCAAGCATTAAATGAACATCAGAAGCTTTAATTTTAGATATTTTTGCTAAAAAATTGTTAATCTCGAACATAAAATTAAACTAATCTTCCTAAAAAACTCATAATACACAAATATATAATAGCTCATTGTTATTTGAGTGGCACTTTTTGTTACAAAAATTTTATTTATTATTAAGAAATATTAAGAAGATTTGAAATAAAGAGCAATTCAAAGAGAATAAAAGTTTTTATTAAATTGTAAGGTTAGTATTATTAAGTATTTCGGAAGGAAGTTTTTATGGGACTTGCAACAATTAACAGCCAATACACCGGTTTAAACGGGTTATCAGGCTATGGTTCAACTTATTTTATGGGCGGCGGCCTTTATTCTGATTCTTATGTTGAAAACGCAAAATCAAACATTGCAAACGGTTATGAATTAAGCGCAACTTCAAGCTCTTATTCAAATAAAAATTCCGTTTCATCCTCAAGTTTTGCACAACAATGCCAAGCTATAGAATATCTGCTCCAACAAGGAAGAACAGATGATGCTATGGCAAAATATAAAGATTTATACGATGATATGGCCTCAAATTCTTATTATGAAGGCTACACTGAAAACGAAATTAAAACATTGCTGCAAGAAAAATATATGACAGCAACCGGCACAACTCTTGTAAATGATATTACAACAAATTCAAACTCAGCCTTTACAAGCGGGCTTGAAAGCTCAATTCCCGTTTTAGGCTTATTATTCAATGAAAACTCATCGGATGATTTTGTTGCAGAAGCAACAGGAACAGAGGTTTCGGGTTGGTCAAACGTTAAAAAAGGTGCAGGCGTAGTTGCAGGTGTCGGCTTAAGTGCAGCAGCAGGTGCAGGTTTAGAAGTAGGTTTAAGCGCACTTAAAAACCTCAAAAATTCAAGCATAACAGAAGCAATTTCAAAAGCAGCAACAGGCAAAGGCAAAATTGTAGCAGCTTGTGTAGCAGGCGGCGCAGCACTTTTAACCTATATCGGCAGCAAGCTTTTTAATTCAGATAATAAATAAATTTAATCCGAAAAATACTAATCTTTAATATAAGGCGCAAAATTTTTGCGCCTTTTTTATTAAATGTGATAAAATTCAAAAATATGGAATCAGTGGGCATTGTAAAAACAGAATATTTCAATTTAGATAAAACACTTACCCTTGAAAGCGGCAAAACCTTGCAAGGTGTAAAAATTGCATATGAAACTTACGGCAAATTAAATGAAAAAGGCGACAATGCAATTTTAATTTGCCATGCCCTAACAGGCGATGCCCACGCTGCAGGCAAAAACAACGAAAATGACAAAAAACCTGGTTGGTGGGATACCATGATTGGCCCAAACAAGGCCTTTGACACGAATAAATTTTTTGTAATTTGTTCAAACGTTTTAGGCGGCTGCAAAGGAACAACCGGACCATCTTCAATTAACCCCGAAACAGGCAAAGAATACGGACATTCATTCCCTGTTATAACCGTTGAAGATATGGTAAAAGCCCAATATGAACTTATAAACCATCTGGGCGTTAAAAAATTAACGGCAGTAGGCGGCTCTATGGGCGGCATGCAAGCGATTGAATGGTCTATAAGGTATCCTGAGCTTGTAAAATCGGTTATTATAATTGCAGCTGCGGCAAGATTATCTGCCCAAGGAATTGCATTTAACGCAGTTGGCAGAAACGCAATTTTGTTTGACCCAAATTTCAATAATGGCGATTATTACGACAAAAAACACCCCGAAGTCGGCTTATCAATTGCGAGAATGATTGGCCACATTACATATTTATCGGAAAAATCCATGCACAAAAAATTCGGCAGAAATTTTAAAGATAAACCGATTTTTGATTTTGGAGTTGATTTTGAAGTTGAATCATACCTTGATTATCAGGGAAGAATTTTTGTAGACAGGTTTGATGCAAACAGCTACCTTTATATTACAAAAGCAGTTGATTACTATGACCCTATTTCAAAATACGGAAGTTTAGAAAACGCTTTTTCAAACACAAATGCAAAATTTTTGGTAATTTCATTTACGACAGATTGGCTTTTTTCAACAGCACAAGCCAAAGAAATCGTAAATTCTTTAATAAAAATAGATAAAAATGTTTCATTTATTGAAATTGAAAGCCCATGCGGGCATGATGCGTTTTTATTGGAATTTGACAAGCAAACAAGAATTATAAAAGCATTTTTAACATAAAAAACGGGGAATAATTTTGGGAAAAACACTAAACTATTCACAAATAACAAAACTTGTGCCAAAAGGGGCTAAAATTTTAGATTTAGGCTGCGGGGACGGGTATCTTTTTAAAAAATTGGTAAATGAAAAAAATGTAACAGGCGTTGGCATTGAAATTAATGAAGATGAAGCAATTAAAGCAATTGAAAAGGGCTTATCGGTTATTCAAGGCGACTTAGATAAAGGCCTGAAACAATTTTTTGATAAAAGCTTTGATTATGCAATTTTAAACCAAACCGTTCAATCAACAGACAGGCCCGATTATGTTATAGAAGAAATGCTCAGGGTTTCAAAATGCGCAATTGTTTCGTTCCCGAATTTTGCCTATTGGAGAGTAAGATTTTATCTTTTCTTTAAAGGAAAAATGCCAAAATCAAAAGCGCTTCCTTATGAATGGTATAACACGCCAAATATACACTTAAATACAATTGAAGATTTTTTTGAATTTTGCAAAAAAAGAGATATAAAAATTTTAGAAGCTGTTTATTTAGCAAAAAATAAAGCAAGAAAGAAAATTTTAAAGCCGCTTGCAAACTTTTTTAGTGAAGAAGCAATTTTTGTGATTTCAAAATAATTATTCTTTGTTTAAATCTTTTGCTTTTTTAACCAAACCGCATTTAATGCAGGCTAAAACTTTTTTTGTTGAATCAACGGGAACAAAAGTGTGCTCGCAATTTTGATATTCATCTGAAAAATCTTTTTCAATTTTCTTTTCAGGGTTTTTAATTTTGTTTATAATGGTAGAAATTAATTCAAAGATATACATATTTTAATTATAATAAAATTGTTATGAAAAATAAAATCGAAAAATTTATATCATCAACAGTTGAATTCCATGATATTTTTAAGGCAGTTGAAGTTGCAAACGAACTTAATATGGGCTTAGAAATAAGCAGATTTGGCAAATTAAAAGATTTAGACGAATATTTTGATGACACATTAAACCGCTATGAAGATGCAATTAAAGACTTAGAAGGCCCTCTAACGCTCCATGGCTTTTTTTCAAACCTTTGCCCAACATCAAAAGATAAAGGCATAAAAGATGTTTCAATTAAAAGGTATTATCAAAGTTTGGAAATTGCTTCAAGACTGGGGGCAAAAACCGTTGTTTTTCACACCTGTTTTAACAATTTATTAAAACAAAAGGTATATAGGGAAAATTTCTTTGTAAGTTCGGTTGAATTTTATAATGAAATTATTCCATACTTTGAAGAAAGAAAAATTACAGCCACAATTGAAAACGTTCATGAGCCAAACGGGGAATTAATAAGAAATATAATAGCTGCGGTTAATTCGCCATATTTAAAGGCAACAATTGATATAGGCCATCTTAATTTGCATTCTTTGGTTCCTGCAAGAGATTGGATTAAAGATTACGGCATAATGCTTCACCACATGCATTTTCATAACAACTTTGGCGATGAAGATGCCCATGGTTCTTTAAAAAAAGGAACAATGGACGTTAAAAAAGTTCTTTTAAGTTTAAAAGAAATGCAAATTTACCCTCAAATAACATTTGAAATTTTTGATAAAGAAGAATTAATTGAGAGCATCCAATATCTTGAAGAACTTCAAAATGAAATTGAATACGGAATTTAATTTTTAAAAATTAAAAACGCCAAATATTGCCCCAAAATAACCCCAAGCAGGCAAAATAAACCGCTAAGAAAAATATACATACCGCCTTCAAAGTAATGTTTATTTTGAAATAACATAACAGCTTCAAGAGAAAATGTTGAAAATGTTGTAAAGCCGCCTAAAAAACCTGTTTTTAAAAGCAGCAAAAAATGGGAAGAAACACCCCTTTTAAGGGCAATTGCAGAAACAAAACCAATTAAAACACACCCTAATAAATTAACAAAAAAAGTTGCAATTGGAAAAACCCCTTCAAATGTAATTTTTCCGGCTAAATATCTAAATATTGCGCCAAGAGCGCCGCCTATACCGACAAGTAAAATATCCGTCATTTTTTAAATCTTTCCCAAAATTTAAGCCTGTCTATTCTTTCTTGTTTTTTGGCTCTTTCGGCTCTTTCCATTAAAACTTTATCTTTATGTTCATTTTCGGCTATCATTTTTTGAATTTTATAATCTTGTTCTCTTGTTAAAACGTTTCTATATCTTAATTTATAATAATTTTTCTTTTGGTTAATTTTCCTTAAAGCCTCATTATATTCCATTTGCCTTTGTTCTATATCAAGCTTTAATTTTTTCTTACATTCAAAATCAAAGGTTTTACATTGAAGAGAATTTAAAAGCTCCAATCCCCTTTCTTTAGATTCAATATCTAAAGTTAAAGGTTTTAAAACAAAATTTTCTTCATTTCTTATTCTTAAAACTTTTTCTCTTTGTTCTGCAGATAAATTAACCATCTCAAGGTAATCGGGGTATTCGTTTCTTTTAATTCCTGCTTTTAAGTTTTCAGCATAAGAAAAAGAAACAAACAAAAGAAACAAAAAGAATATAATTAAACTTTTTTTCATTTTTTAAGCCAATCAATTTGTGTGTTCCAAAGAATGTCTTTATAAAATTCAGGCTTATCCGTTGGAATTCTTGCAGGTTTTTTAATCCTATGGTAAACTTCTTTTCTTATAAATAAGGCAAAAGTTCTTGATTCTAAAACCAAATAATAATCAGGATGATGTTTTAGGTTTTCATATAAGTTGTAGTGTTTGTATGGAATAATAATATCGTGGTGAACAGAATTTAAGGCTTCCTTCCAGCCGACACCGCCCAAAGTAATTAACCTTACATGTTCATCATTCAAATATGGGCTGTAAACTTCTTCATATCTGCCATCTTGCAAGATAAAATTATTCGGGTAAAGTTTATAAGCTGCATAGCTTCCGCATTCAAAAGGAACAAAAACATTGCCTTTAACATTATTTTCAATTAAATATTCAATTTCAGACAATGGAAAAATTGAATGAAAATTACCGTATCTTAAATCACGAACGGTTATATTTAATAAAAAGACAAATAAAACAATATAAAATAAAACCAGTTCTTTTATTTTGTTATATTTTGGCGCAAGTTTTTTGTTAAATATTGAATAGAAATCATCATAGCAAAAAGGAACCAAAACAAAGATGAAATAAGAAATAAACCTGATAGATTTCATTGTTAAAAGAAACATAACAAAAACAAGAACTGCTTTTGTTTTATCCATATTGTTCCAAATTTCTTTTAATTTGTTTAATTTGCCGCAAGCTTTTGTTTGAAGCCAAGTTTTATAGAACCTGTAAACAGAAAGCCCCATAAAAAATAAAAGAACAATTTTAAATTTAATGAATTTAGCCATAAAATAAGAGCCAAAAGGCGGCTGCCATTCAACAATGTTTGGCCTGTTCATAGT
>DVKW01000026.1 GCA_018715855.1 Candidatus Galligastranaerophilus intestinigallinarum | reverse complement strand
GAAGTTTTAATAACTCTTGCTATTATTGGCGTTGTTGCTGCAATTTCTATACCAAGCGTTATATCAAATTCTCAACAACAAGAATTTAAAACAGGCCTAAGAAAAGCCGTCAGCGTGCTAAATTCAGCAATTACTATGAATATGGCAATAGATGGCGAAAGCCCTTATGAAAATGCAGATTTATTTAATTATTTACAAAGACATATGAGTGTTTTAGAGGTAGCAGAAGACCTTTACCATGATAAATTTTCAGTCACCTCGTCAGGTGGAACAAACTACTGGAATGCTGCTTTTTATACAACCGATGGCATGAGATTTGAATTTGTAGATACTGTTGCATTTTCTGGAGAAAAAAAATTTTTGCACGAAAATCCAAATATCGAAGCTTGTCTTGGTGCTACATATTTAGGTAGAAGAAAAGGTGCGCCAGAAGAATGGTGTGGGGGCTGTGGAAGTTATGGGTTAAATAGTAATTCTGACGGCACAACAAAACCTCCTTGTCTTATTATGGTGGATGTGAATGGCGACAGAAAACCAAATCCAAGCAATGTAAATTGTCGTGTAGGTACTGGGTATGCTACCGATTGTTCAAAGCCATATAAATATTCTGATCCCAAAGGTATAAAACTAACAGATTTATTTACCATCATGATTACAGACAAACAAGCAATTCCTTATGGCGTTGCGGCACAAAGGGCTATGTATCAAGCGCAAGCGAAGAAATAAAGCGTGAGCCAGAGCGAAGCTCAATGCTCAACGCATTGAGCGCAGCTGTTGATAGCCGCCGTTATGACGAAGTGAGCGAATGCGAACGAAGGAATGAACAAATCTTTGATTTGACAGGCGGGGAAAAAGTTTAATTCTTTTGGATTTTACTAGCGGTTCAAAAAAAATTTAATTATCTTTTCATTTTTGCCTTTCTTTAAAAAGAAAGGCTTTTTTTATCTACAAAAAAAGCAAGGGCAAAAAACCCTTGCTTTATACTTTATTTTATTAAACTCTATGCCATTAATGTTTTAAATTCATTGCTGAACATTGAACCGCCGGCTTCTTCTTCAACGCTCATATCGCCTGTAATGAAGCTTAAAATGCCGCCAAGAACATTGTTGATTTTTTGTTCAAATTGCAAATAAGGTGAATCTTCGCCAAGAACTTCTTCTTTAACATCTTCAATAATGCCGCCTGCAAAAGTGCCCAACAATTTGCCTATTACACCGCCTGCAACGCCGCCTGCTGCGTATCCTGCAATTTGGCCAACTGTGCCGTACAATTGTTCTGCTTCATATTCTTTTTCAAATAATCCTGCATCTTTTTTTGCTTGGTTGTTTTCTTCTTGAACGTTTTGATTATTTTCTGCACCGCCAAAAATATCTTCAAGAGCGCCGCTTTGTGCAGCTTGGCCTAAAAAGTTCATTGCAATGTTTGCAATCATAGAGCTTGAAATTTCCATTTTTTATATCCTTTATATATAGTTCTTATATACTATTTAAAAAAAATAATTTGTTCTGATTTTAAAAATTTGTTCTTTTGTTACATTTATTTACAAAAGTATTTTTGCGCATATAATTAGCATATGAATAAAGAAGAACTGATAAACTTTTGCCTTATAGATAAAGATTCTCTTCTTTCCTTTCCTTTTTCGGATAAAAAATATGGTTTAATTCCCGTCATTCGTCATAAATCTAACAAAAAATGGTACGCTCTTATTTTTATTCAGGAAAATACATTATATATTAACCTGAAGTGCAACCCCATAGATGCTGAAATTTTAAGAGATAACCACCCCTATATAACCCCTGCATGGCATATGAATAAATCGCATTGGAACAAAGTGGATGTAAACAAAGCCCCTAAAAAAATGCTTAAAAATTTAATTTTAGAAAGCTTTAACCTTACAAAATAAGCTTAATAATTAATTATTTATTAAAATTATCTGATTTATCAAACAAATGAGTTAATATATAAATATTATGAAATACAAAGATTATTATGAAATTTTGGGTGTAAAAAAAGACGCTACGGAAGCTGAAATAAAATCGGCTTATCGTAAGCTCGCACGCAAATATCACCCCGATGTCAACAAAGAAAAAGGGGCAGAAGAAAAATTTAAAGATATCAATGAAGCCTATGAAGTTTTAGGCGACAAAGAAAAACGCCAAAGATATGACAGCCTTGGTTCTGCTTGGCAAGGAGGGGCAGATTTTACACCACCGCCGAATTTTGGCGATTTTGATTTCTCGCAATTTTCAAGCGGCGCTTCAAACGGCAATATGGGCGGCTTTTCAGATTTCTTTTCTGCAATTTTCGGCGATTTGATGTCTAAAGGCGCAAATGCAGGCTATCAAAGAACCTATTCAACAGGCGGCTTTAACGGCGCTCAAGGCGGCTTTTCAGGAAGCCATTTTGGCGGTTTCAACGGCTTTAGCGGCAATATGGGCGGTTTTTCAGGTGCAAACCAATATCAAGAAGCCCAAAGAAAACAAAAACCGGCTGAAAACCTTGATATAACTCAAAATATTATTTTAAATGTTAATGATATTTTCTTAGCAGGTTCAAAAAGCATAACCGTTAATGATTTTAGAAAATGCCCGTATTGTGGCGGCCAAAAGAAAGGTTTTTGTTCGCACTGTGCAGGTTCCGGCATTGAAAAAATTTCAAAACATTTAACGGTTAATATTCCAAAATTCTGCAAAGAAAACCAAAAAATAAGGCTTAAAGGCGAAGGCAGGCAAGATGCTTACGGCAACAAGGGCGATCTTTATTTGGTTATAAAAATTCAAGATTCAAACTATTCGGTAGATGGAGCAGATTTAACCAAAGAAGTAGAAATAAGCCCTGCTATGGCTGCTTTAGGGCTTAAAAAAGAAATTGTAACACCCCATGGGAATTTCAATATAACAATTCCCCCAAAATCAAGTTCAGGCTTAATGCTTAGAATGAAAGGTTTGGGACTTCCAAAAAAAGAAGGCGGCTTTGGCAACTTGAATGTTAAAGTTAAAATTGTTATTTCTAAAAATTTAACGGATGAAGAAATTAGACTGTATAAAAAACTTCTTGAAATTGAAAAAAATTAATATTTTTCAATTTCACCCTTTAAAAAGCAAATTAAATTGTGTATAATTAAAAGATGAAGTTTGAAATATCGTTCAAGAAGGAAGTTATACATTCAGTTTAGAAACGGAGAAAATTCTTATGCACATTCATGTTAACGGCCGCAATGTAGAAATTACTGATGCAATTAAAGCTTATGCAAAAGAAAAGCTTGGCAAGGTTGCAGCGCATTATGATCAAATTCAGGCAATCGACATCATTTTAACCGTAATTAAAAACCCTTCGGTTGCAGATTCTCATGTTGCGGAAGTAAACTGCAAAGTCTTTGGCGACCTTATCAGGGTTGAAGAAAAGGCAGAATCAATGTATGCAAGCATTGACCTTATTTCAGACAAATTAGAAAGACAAGTTAGAAAATACAAAGAAAAAAACTTGAAAGCAAAAAGCAATATGGAATCAATCAGAACTTCAGCTAAAGAAGAAATGGTTGAAGAATAAACAATTAAATAAAACTTTTAAAAAAGCCCTTATTTTTTAAGGGCTTTTTTTATTCGTTAAAATTTATGCTAAAATAAATTTGTTTTTGTGCCTGTAGCTTAGCTTGGATAAAGCGTTGGTCTCCGAAGCCAAAGATCGTGCGTTCGAATCGCATCAGGCACGTATGTTAAAAAGGGTGAAGTTATGATAAGACAATTTATTCCGATAATTTTTTTAACAATTTCAAACGTTTTTATGACCTTTGCTTGGTATGGCCATTTAAAATTTAAAAATACCGCCCTTTGGATTGTAATTTTGGTTAGCTGGCTCATTGCATTTTTGGAATATTGCTTTCAGGTGCCTGCCAACAGAATTGGCCATGAGTTTTTTTCGGCAGCGCAATTAAAAACAATGCAAGAAGTTATAACGTTAATAGTTTTTAGCGTTTTTTCGGTTCTTTATTTAAAAGAAGAATTTAAGTGGAATTATCTTGTAGGTTTCATTTTTATAATCTTTGCGGTATTTTTCATTTTCAAAAAATGGTAAAAATGCATAAAACTTAACATTTTTTACCCAAAAAAGCTTACATTGTTGACATTAAACACTTTTTTTTAGAGAATTGTTTATGTGGCAAAATTTGCATTTGCGAATTTTTTCATGGTTAAATATTAAATACAAAACAAAAAATATAAAGGAAAACTAAAAATGGCAGTACCAAAGAAAAGAACGGGTAAATCAGCACAAGCTAAAAGAAGAGCTAATTGGAAAGCAACAGTTCCCGCTACAACAAAATGTTCAAAATGCGGCGCAGTTGTTTTAACTCACACTGTTTGCCCCGAATGCGGTTCATATAAGTGTAAAGTTGTTTCAATTAAAAACCCTGAATATGTAAATGAAACAGAAGTTAAAGAAGAACCTAAAAAAGCAAAAAGAACAACAAAAAAAGCTAAAGCGGAAGCAGAAGCTGTTGAAGTTAAAGCTGAAGAAAAAGTTGAAGCTGAAACAGAAGAAGCTAAAGCTGAAGAAAACAAAGCAGAATAATTAAAGAAAAAGATCAACAACAGTTTATTGGGGAATTTAGTATGACGAGAATAGCAATAGACGCTATGGGTGGAGATTTCGCACCGGCCGCAATAGTTGATGGGGCAGTTTGGGCAGCAATAGATTATAATGTTCCAATAGAACTTGTCGGTAAAGAAGATGCCATCAAAGCGGAGCTTGAAAGAATTTCTAAAAAAGGCATTAATTCAAACAGAGGCGGATACTATACCCACAGGCTGAAGGTTGATCTTTCTACTTTGGATATTAAAATAACAAACGCCGAAGAAGTTATTGAAATGGGCGAAGCCGTTGGGCAAGCAATAAGAAAGAAAAGAAAATCTTCAATTGTGCTTGCAGTGGATGCTGTTGCCAAAGGTTCATCAGATGCGGTTGTTGCGGCAGGTTCAACGGGCGCGGCTATGGCATCAAGCTTATTTGGCTTAGGAAGACTCCCCGGCATTGAACGCCCCGCAATTGCTCTAACCCTGCCTACAATTAAAAGGCCGTTTTTGCTTTTAGACGCAGGTGCAAACAGCTCTTGCACACCTGAAATGCTTTATCAATTTGCCCTTATGGGCACAACGTTTGTTAAAAACGTTTACGGATATGAAAACCCGAAAGTCGGAGTTTTAAACATAGGCGAAGAAGCAGGCAAAGGCAACGAGCTTGTTCAAAAAACATATAAAATGCTTGAAGAAAACCAAGATGGCATGAATTTTATAGGTAACGTTGAAGGCAAAGAAATATTCAAAGGCGCATGCGATGTTATTGTGTGCGACGGCTTTGTCGGCAATGTTGCGCTTAAAACGGTGGAAGGTTCATCTTCCATGCTTTTTGAAATGATTAAGCAAGAATTTAAAGCAAACATTTTATCAAAAATCATAGGCCTTTT
>DVKW01000025.1 GCA_018715855.1 Candidatus Galligastranaerophilus intestinigallinarum | reverse complement strand
TTTTAACCCCGTCTAAAATAATATCTGCGATGCACATTTTAGAATTAATAAGGTCAATCAGCCAATCTAAATATTTTTGCTCATCGGTTTCTAAATTAAATTGCGCTAAATATAAAAGTTTTTTTACAATTTCAAATGCCTTTGTGTTTAATTTTTCAACATTAAAATTAACACCGAATTTTGCCGCCAAAAAGCCATAGTCTTCAAGGTTTGAAGAAGTTAGGGGCGCAAAATAATCTAAAATTTTATCAATTGTATCATCGTTATATAATAATCCCTTATAAATTGCCCCTATTCCAACTGCAACATCTAAGTTTTGGCTGTCATGGTTTCTTATTTCAATGCAATTTTTTAACCTTACATCAGGAAAACACAAACTTTGATGAACAAGGTAATCTTCCATTGTGGCATAAAGCCCCTTGTAGCCTTCTTTCATAAATTCTCTGAAAGTTATTTTGCCGTTTAATTCAAGGTAATTATTTTCTCTTGAAATAAAAATCATAGGAACATCTAAAATATAATTTGCATAAAGTTCATAAATATTTTTATAGGTGTAATCAATTATTCCTTTATAAAAAAGGTTGCACCTGTCAGGGCCTGTATATTTCCATGCAAGTGCTCTTACACTTTTATATTTTGTAAGTTTGTTTTCTCTAAAAGGGCTGTTTGCAAAAAAGCCTGTTAAAAAGGGGCTTATTAAAATTGCCGCTTTTATTTTTCTTTTTGCATCCACTGAATTTTTATAATCCAAATTAATTTGAACGCCTGCCGTTTCTCTCATCATAACAGGGGCAAGACGGCCAATTGTTGGAAGGTAACCTGCCATAATTTTATACCTTCTTTTGTTTAAAATTTCCATTTCATTGAAGGTGGTTTTTGGCTGGTTTCCTATTGCAAAAAATTTAATGCCGTATTTTTCTGCTATATAATCAATTTGGCTTATATAATTTTGTGCAGCAAAATGAACATTATAAAGCTTTTCTTTTGGTGCCAAGCTAAGTTCAAACTGGCCGCCAGGCTCTAAGGAAATTGAACTTCCTTCGTTATTTTTGGCGCCTATTATTGTTTCATTATCATAAATTAATTCAAAACCGTTTATTTTTGAAAATTCTTTTATAATTTCAAATAAACTTTCAAATTTTGCCTGCTTAAATGTTTTAGAATCTATTGAAATTCTTTCATATTCAAGCCCTATTCTTTTATTTTGGTTTTCACCTTTTGAATAGTAATTTATAATATCATCGAATGTTAATTCTTTTTGTTTTGAAATACAAGTTTGCATAAACTAATATTATCACAATTAAAAGTTTAAAAATTGCCCTTTAGTGTTTTCTTTAAGGTAATTTATTTTATTTTAAAAAAGCCAAAAGTTTTTCTTTTGGCTTTTTTTAAGTTATTTTTTTGAAATCTCGTTTCGCATATATTGATGTTCAAGTTCATCGTTTTCGTTTCGCATTTGGGCTATATATTGCTGGCCGTTTTTAACAACTTGGAATAAATTGTTTAAATCTTGTTCAATTTTAACCAAAATTTGTTGAGCGTATGCTTGTGCGCCGTCTTTCATTTTAAGGGCTTCTTCGCTTGAAGCAAGCCTTATGCTTTCGGCTTCTCCAAATGCTTTCATTTTAATATTTTCACATTCTTGAATAACTTTTTCTCTAAATGCTTTTGCTTGTTCTTCCATTTCACGCCTTAGAGAAGATTCATCCAAAATTCTTCTTTTTTCGTTTTCTGCGTCTTGAATAATTCGCTCTGCCTTATTTTTGGCATCTTGAATCATTTCTTCTTTATTTCTTAAAATCATTTTTGCCATTTTAATGCCTTCATCTATGGCATCGGGGAAAGAATCCACGATTCTATTCAGTTCTTTGCTTTTTACAATCATTAAATGAGAAGGAATAATGTCAAATCCTTCGTCTAACAGTTCTTGCAATTTGTCGTAAAGTGCAAATAATTTTAATCCTTCTTGTACCATTTTATGTTGTACCTTTCTTATTATTTCTTTTTAAATATTCTACCACACAATTGGGCGCAAATTTCGAAATGTCTTCTCCATAGCTTGCAACTTCTTTAACAATGCCTGATGATATAAAATTATATTTTGGTTTTGTGATTAAAAAAACCGTTCCGATATCAGGCGCTATGGACATATTGGCTTGAGACAGTTGCATTTCATATTCAAAATCGGAAACTGCCCTTAAGCCTCTTATTAAAAATTTTGCCCCTTTCTTTCTTGCATATTCAACGGTTAAACCGTCAAAAGAATCAACTTCCGTGTTTTTAATTTCTTTAATTGCTTCTTTTATAAGGTTTACCCTGTCTTCTACAGGAATTAATGATTTTTTGTTATTGTTTTTTAAAACTGCAATTATAACCTTGTCAAACATCTTGGAAGCTCTTTCTAAGATGTCTATATGCCCCTTTGTTACAGGGTCAAAGCTGCCGGGGTATATTGCAATTTTTTCTTCTTTTATTGTGTCCACAAGTTAATTATATTATTAAATTTTTATCATGCTTACATCTTAGTTTTAATTTTCCGTTTTTGTAAATTTTTTGTTACATATTTTGAATGATTTTTCTGACCAAACCCGAAAAATCATTAATTTAGATGATATTAAAGGGAAAAAGGTAAAGTTTAATACCAATTGTACGATTATGTTGTCGTACGTTTGGGGAAATCAGGTTAAAAATGTTTAATTCAAGCATACAAAAATTTATAAATTCATCAGGTGAAGCTGCCGCAATTACCCGTGCAAGGCAATTAGACAGCTACATTAATTCAATTTATGAAAATAAAAACCCCATAAAAACAGAACAAGAAGAAGAATTTGGTTCAAAACCTTTTAATGAAGTTTTAAAAACATCTGTTGAAGAAACCCAAAACAAAGGAAGCATTTTTTCTTTGGATGCGCCACCTAACATTCCTTTTGGCGCACTTTCCGTTGGTTCAAAAATAAAAGCGGAAAATGTTTCTAAATCTGACATTATGAATATGATAGATAGGGCCTGCGAAAAATATGATATGGATTCAAAGCTTGTAGCTGCAGTTGTTAAGCAAGAATCAGGCTTTAACCCGAATGCAAAATCAAAAGCAGGGGCAATGGGCTTAATGCAATTAATGCCAAAAACAGCCGAAGGCTTAGGCGTTAAAGACCCGATGAACCCTGAAGAAAACATTGATGGCGGGGTCAGATATTTAAAATCTATGCTGGACAGGTTCAACGGCAACAAAATTTTGGCACTTGCCGCTTATAATGCAGGCCCCAATGCCGTTTCAAAATATAACGGGGTTCCCCCTTATAAAGAAACCCAAAACTACGTTAAATCAATTTTAAGTATGTACTTATAAAAAAGAGGTGATAAATTATGGTCGATGGTATTACACCAAAAATTAATTTAGGCGAAAGAATTGAACCAAGCAAAATTTCAACATTTAACGGCCCTGTTCGACTAAAAAGTATTGAACAGCCAGAAACTGCCGATTTTAAAACAGTTATGGGCGGGTTAGTGGAACAATTAAATACAGATTTAAATGCTCCTGATCAATTGGTTGAAGATATGATGCTTGATAAAGCAGATATCCACGATGTTATGGCTGCAATTCAAAAATCGGAAATTCAAATGAACATTGCAACAACAGCATTAGGAAAAGTCATCCAATCGTATGAAAAAATCATGCAAATATCAATATAGCCCTTTTTCTTATTGAAAATAAATGTATAATAGTTTTAGCGGTCAATCACCGATTAGAAATAAATTGCAATGGATATAAAAGCTTTAATGGAAAATAAACCCCTATTTTATGGGGTCATAGCAGGAATTATCGCAGTAGTCGTAGTTTTGATTATTGCAATTTGCGCTATTGCTATGGGTTCAAATAATAAAACTTCAAAAGACGGCACGGTTTCAGCACCTCCATCTAAAGTTATTCAAGAAGATATTTCTTTGTTTACAACAGATAAAATCGGCCTTGCAATTGAAGTTCAAGCGCTTCTTGCTCGTCAAGGAATTAAAGCAAGAAGGGTTTTAGACGGTACAAAATCTTCAATCGTTTTATCGGCTAAAGATAAAATAACGGAAGATCAAAGAGATATTGCAATTTTACAAATGGTTCAATCCGGCCTTGTAGATGAACATGTTGGCTTAGAAATTTTTGATACGGGCGATTTTACATCAACTAAAGAAGATAAAAGAATTCGTTTAATAAGAGCAATGAACGGGGAACTTGCAAGATTAATAAGAAAAATTCCTCCGATTAAAAATGCTCAAGTGTTTGTTTCCGTTCCCGAACAATCATTATTTTCTAAAAATGAAAAACCAATTACAGCTACAGTTCAAATTCAATTGGATGCGGGCGAAAGATTGGATTCTATGAAAATAAAAGCAATAACAAACCTTTTATTGGGCGCAATTCAAGGCTTAAAGGCAGAAGATATTGCAATAACGGATACAAACGGCAATGTTTATTCAAGCATTATTGGCGGCAACAATGACGCCTTAGCTAAAATTGAAGAAAACGACAGATATATGCAGCAAAAAGTTGCAACTCAATTAGACAGGCTTGTCGGCAAAGGAAATTATGTTGTAACGGTTTCAACATTTTTAACTCAAGCGCCTGTTGAAAAAACAAGTATAATCTATGACCCTACATCTAAAGCTGCAGTTTCTGAACAAGGTTTTACGGAAAAATTGGGCGATAACACAAATGATACAAATTCTGCAATAAATGCAGTCAGTGTTTATCTGCCATATGGTGTTCCAACTTCGGGGCAAAATTCTTCACAAGACAGAAAATATGTTCGTCAAGCCCATGAAACTCAATATGGCGTTACAAAAACCCAAGTAAATGAATATATGGGTGAAGGCGCTATTGAAGAAATTTCAATTGCAGTTTCTCTTGAACAATCGGCAATTCCAATGAGCATGACAATTCAAGACCTAAAAACCTTAATTGCTCACGCTGCAAGCCCACTTGTAGATCCGGAAAATGTTTCTATTGCATTTGTTGAATCCGCTAATCCGATTTTAGCACCGGATAGCCCAAACAGGCTTCCAAAACCCGAAGAATCGGGCAATCATTGGTGGGTTGTCGGCTTAGCGCTTCTTGTAGGCTTAGGGTTTGGTTTGAAATATATTGCAAACAGAGTTAAGGCTGAACAAGAAAGGCACAATGAAGAATTGAACGAATTAAGAGCAAAAGCAAAAGAACAGGAAAAACAATTGAAAGATGTAAACACAAAAGCGCAGGAATTAATTCAAAGGCAAGCTGCAATGGCGCAAAATCTTCTTGAACAACAAAATCTTCAAAAACTTCAAGCGCAGCAGGCAGCCGCACAACAAGCGCAGCAAAATCAAGCGGTTAAAACAAAAGAAGAACCGAAAAAACCCGAAAAAGACACAGCTATAGATGATGCAATTTCTGAACTTGCCGCAGATTATTCGGGGCTTGATGATTTGGAAGCAATCGAAAAACTCAAAAGCTGGATAGAAGCAAGCTAATTGTATTATAATTTCTAATGTCATAAATGGATTTTAAAAATGCCGCCACAGCCACCTCAAAAAGCACAACCACAAAAACAAGCACCCCAAAACCCGCAGGGCGCAAATAAAGCGCAGGCAAATGCACCCCAAGGGCAAGCGGCAGCTCAACAAAAGCCCCAAAGGGTTATTCAAGGGTTTGACCAAAGAGCGTTTGCAAAAAATTTGGCACTTGAAGCAAGCCAAGTAATTCCCCCAAATATTTCGGAAGCCGACAAAAAATTTGTTATTGAAATTATTCATAAATTTTGCCTGCTTTGCGGCGATGCACTTGTTAAGGATGAAAAATACAACCTAAACGCCCAACAAGCAAGCATGATAACCCAATTTATCGGCGAGTGGACTTTTCATAAATCAATAGATTTGATTAATGGCGGCATTGCGCCTGAACTTAGAGAAGGCGTTTTACAAAAAGTTGCTTTCACTGTTTTTGAAATTGCAAAACAGGCAATAAGCAAAAATCTTCCTCAGGAACAAACAATTCAAGTAATTGAAATTCAGGTTAAAAACTGCTTTAAACAAGCAATAGAAGACCTAAAGGCAAAAGGCAGAATTGATGAAAAACTGGCTGAAAACACAATGAACCAATCCAGCATAGATGCCATGAGCCAACAGCAATTTGAAGAAGAACAAGGCTTAGGAGATGACCTTTCGGATGCCAAAATTTTGAAACTGGCTTCTTTGGCGCTTTTAATTAAAAAATTGCCGAAAGAAAAAGCAGATGCAATTGTTTCGAAGTTTAATCAATCGGAAGCGCAAGTTTTATCTCAATATATAAAAATGCCCAATCTGGAACAAAAAATAGATAAAAATATTACAATAAGATGTTTGAATGAAATAAAAGAAGTTTTACCGGAGCCAAAAGTTATTTCGCCCGATAGAATTTATGCAAAATTGTTTAAAATTGTTAAAACTAATGATAAAAATAAAATTTCTAATATTATAGATAATGAAAGACCTATAATTAAACAATTTGTTTTATCTCCATATACTAAAGATGAGGTAAAAATTCCAACAAGGGTTTCAAATGTCATTTTAAAGTATTTGGAAGAAAAGCTTTCAAGTCATGATAATTAAAAAGAAAGTTACAAAAGAACAAAAAGAAGAAGTTGAAATAAACCAAACAAACCGTTCCCGCAACATAATTAAGGCAGGAACGGGGAAAGTTAATGCGCTTAAAAAGAAGGCATTAGAAAAAAAAGAAAAAAAAGAGCTTGAAAAAGAGCTTGAAAATGCTTCCAAAAATGAAAATATAAAACCCGAAAAACCCAAAGAAAAAAAAGAAAAAACAGAGCTTGAAACAAAACTTGATGAGTATGAAAAAGTTGATGTTACTCTTCTTGAATTTAAGGAAAGATATGAAAGAAGAAGGGGCGAAAGAAGAAGGGGCTTTAGAAGAATTGATGAAAGGGCGCTTGTTTCTCGTGCGCAGGAAGAAGCAAGAACCATAAGAGAAGTTGCAGCAAAAGAAGGTTACAAAAACGGCCTTTTAGAAGCGGAAAACGAAATTTCAATGCTGAAAGATACCCTATCTCAAATAGTTTCTGCAAGAAAAGAAGCTTATGAAGAAATGTCGGGTCATATTTTAGAAATTGCCCTTGAAGTAGCCAAAAAAATCATTAAAAAAGAAGTATCTTTATCAAATGATGTTTTAAAATCCGTTTTAGCTGAAGTTTTTAATGAATTAGGTTCAAATGAAGAAAAAATAACGGTTAAAGTTAACCCTGAAGATGTTGAATTTGCGAAAGCTTCAATTCCTGAAATTTTGGCAGATTCTCCAATTGATGCGAAAATAATAGTAACATCTGATGAACTTGTTGAAAAAGGCTCTTGCACGGTTGTTGCAAGCAACGGTGTTATAGATGCAAACTTTACAACGCAATTAAGCATAATTCAAAATGCCTTCGGAATTTATAAAGGGGGCGAATAGAAAATAAATGGCAGCACAAGGAAAGACAACAATTGCAAATAACCCTATAAGTGAAATTTTAATGGCATTTTTTGTAATTGCCCTTATCTTAATTTTGCTTATTGAAATGCCAAACTGGGTTATAAATTTTTCAATTTCATTAAATATAGCGCTTGGCATTGTTCTTTTAATGTTTTCTTTGTTTGTGCAAAAACCTTTGGAATTGGCTTCTTTTCCATCTATCATCCTTATTGGCACAATGTTCAGGCTGGTTTTATCAATTGCTTCAACAAGGCTTATTTTAGCCAAAGGCGATGCGGGCGAAGTTATCCATGCGTTTGGGACGTTTGTAACAGGCGGCAATATGGTTGTTGGTGGTGTTATTTTCTTAATTATCACCGTTGTTCAGTTTATGGTAATTACAAAAGGTGCCGAACGTATCGCAGAAGTATCGGCAAGGTTTGCTTTGGATGCTATGCCCGGTAAACAAATGACAATTGACGCCGATTTTAACCAAGGCTTAATTTCCCCCGAAGAAGCGGTTAAAAGAAGGGAAGACCTTCAAAGGGAATCATCCTTGTTTGGTTCAATGGATGGTGCTATGAAGTTTGTTAAAGGTGATACCATTGCAGGTATTATTATTGCCGTTATTAACATTATAGGGGGCTTAATAATAGGTGTTGTAATGAACCAAATGCCGCTTGCTGATGCCGTTTCAAAATATACGGTATTAACAATAGGTGACGGTTTATCTTCTCAATTGCCTTCTCTTTTAATGGCAATATCATCCGGTATCGTGATGACAAGGTCAACCGGTGCAAGCACCTCACTTGCAAAAGACGTTACTTTGCAAATTTTATCTAAACCACAGGCTCTCTTTTTATCTTGCGGCTTTTTAATGTTTATTGCAATAACAAGCGGAATAACGGGGCTTCCTTGGTGGCCTTTTGTTATGTTTTCAATAATTTTGCTTTTTGCTGGCATTTCTGTTCTTGTAAATGCGGATGTTCAACAACAATTAGGGCAATTGGATGCGGTTAGAAAAAATATGCAAGACCTTGTTAACCCCAATAAAATGTATGAAAGGTTGGGTGTTGACGTTTTAAGTTTGCAAGTAGGTTCAGGATTATTAATTATTGCAGACCCTGACCAAGACGGGCAATTATTGGCTAAAATTGCAGCCCTAAGGCAAAGAGTGACGGATGAATTAGGCTATATTATTCCAAACATTAGAATTATGGATTCATCTGCCATAAAAGATAATGAATATTTAATTGCAATAAGGGGTAACACCGTTGCAACAGGCGTTGTTTACCCTTCAAAATTTATGGTTATTGCAGATCAATGGGAAGCTTTGGGCAAAAAAGTGCCTGATAACGTTATTGTTTCAGTTGACCCAACTTACCAATCACAAGCTTATTGGATTGACCCTCAGTATATAGACAGAAACTCTAAAATTGTTGCAGTAGATGCGGTGGATGTTATTGTTACTCACCTTCAAGATTGCGTTAGAAAGTATGTTGATGAAGTAATGACAAAAACAGACGTTCTAAAACTTATGGAACTTGTTAAATCTCAAGACCCAACCCTTGTAAATGACCTTGTTCCGACCATTATTTCAACATCAGACTTAAGGAAAATTTTTGTTAACTTAATTAGAGAAAAAGTTTCTATTAAAGATATTATCTTTATTTTTGAAAGATTATGCGACTATGCAAGGTTTTCAAAAGAACCGGATATTTTATCCGAAAGATTAAGAGCGGCATTGGGCAGGCAAATTTGCCTTCAAAACTGCAATAAAGATAAAGTTTTATACGCACTCACGCTATCCAGCGAATGGGAAAAAACTTTGGATGATTCTTGCCAAAGAACGGAACTTGGCACAATGTTTTTGTTAAACCCAATGCAGGTGCAAGAATTAATTGAAACAACGGCTAACACGCTTATGAAAGCGCATCAAGCCGTTGGTGTTCAACCTGTTATTTTATGTTCGCCAAGAATAAGGCTTCCATTGTATCAAATGCTAGAAAGGCATATTCCGACAATTGTTGTTATTTCATATTCTGAGCTTATAACAGATATTAGAGTGGAAGCAATTGATACAATAGGCGAAGGCTATTAATCTTCTTCTTCAAGCTTTTTTAAGGCATTTTCAATGTTAATTCTGTCTGATTTAATATCTTGCCAGCCTGTAAAATCGATGTCTGACCAATCTGTTTTGTAGCCTATTTTTTGTGCAAGCTCATCTGTTTCTTTGGTTGAATTATCATTAATTTCAACATCTTCATAATAGCCGAGAAGTTTTTTTTCAACATCTTCAAGGGCTTCCATAATTTTATTTTTTGGGCTTTCTTCTCTTATCACAACAACAGGGTCGCCCATTTGGCAAAACAAATCGGCAAAATTAAAAGGTTCTTTAATTAAAGCTTTTTTGGCTTCAGACACTTTTAATTCCTCTTATTATAAATTTAGCGCTAACTTATATTATTCCCGTTTTTTAAAATATGTAACGGGCTTACATAACCATTTCTAAGCTCATATCATAAGGAGTGGATTTAACCATAAGCTTTTTGCCGCCTGTTTTTACAATGTAGATACTATCCGTATCGTTTTCTTGAGCTAAGCTCGATTCAATTTTTGTGTCTTGAACGTTAATGTCGCCAAAATTGTATAAAACGTAAATGTCATCTTGAATGTAGCCTACCAAAGAAGTTGCGCCTTCAAATTTTGCAAGGTATAAGCCCCTTGTTTCGGTTAATTTTGAAGTTGATACAATTGTTGCAACATCTTCATCTTGAACGGGTTCAATTTGCACAGGTTCTTGTTCATCTGCTGTAATCGGCTGAATTTCATTTTCTTCCGTATATGAAGCAAACCCGCCCGAGATGTTTTCAATAGGTGTGTATAATTGGGCTATAACCGCATCGTCTTCCGTTATATCGGATAAAGATTGAAGGGTTGTTTCTTCTTCCATTGTGTTGGAATCTTCCTGAATATTTTCCATATAGGCATTAAAGGCTTGAATTCTTTCGTCCTCATCCTGCTTATTATCTGCCATGGCAGGTTCTTTTTGTTCCTGTTGAACGTATTCAATTTTAACAGGTTCTTCTTGGGGTTGAATTTCAGGCTGCAATTGTGTTTCTTCATGTTCAATTTCTTGAATTGGTTCTTCTGCCTGTTTTTTGATTGCTGTTCGTTTTTTAAGAAATTCTTTAATATCGTCTGCGCCTTTAGCTGCGTTTTGTTTGTTTGTTGCTTCAAGTGCACGCTTTTTGCTTATCGTGTTTTTCTTTGCAAGGATATATAAAATTAAAAGAACGGCAAACAGCCAAACAAAGCCCATTGTATTATTGCCTTGGGTTTTTGTAGGAAGATTTTCGGCAGGTGCATTTTCAATAGGTTCTACAAGTTCTGCTTCAATATTTTTCTTGTTTTGTGCAACTTCTACAGGAACTTTTTTGCCAAATTCGGCATCAACAGGTTCTGTTGTTGCAAGCTGTTTTTCAAATTCTTCAACTTGTTTTTGGTTTTCTGCCTGTTTTTTAACAATTTCAACCGCTTCGTTATTAATTGGCTGTTTTGTTTTAATTTCAACAGGTTCTACACTAACAGGCATGGGGGTTAATTCTTTGTTATAAGCAATTTTTGGCTGTTGCTTTGTTTGTTTAACAGGTTTTGTTGTAATTGCAACAGGTTTTGTTTGTTGTTTTTGAACTTGAACCGTTGTTTTTGGTTTTTGCGCAACATAAACGGGTTTTTTTACAGCCGTTTGAACAGGTTGTTTTACTGTTTGCAAAGGGCGTTTTTGAACCGTTTGTGCAGGCTGTTTTTTAGTGTATGTTTGTGTTTTTGGTTTTGAAGCAACATAAACGGGTTTTTTTACGGCTGTTTGAACAGTTTGTTTCACGGGTTGTTTTTTAACAACTGTTTGAGCAGGTTTTGCTTTTTGCACCGGTTTTGTTGCAGGAACTTTAGCAGATGCAACTTTTTCTTCTTTTACCTTAACGTCACTTTGAAGTTCAGGCCTTTTGGCTGCAACTGTTTGTTTTCTGAATTCTGCTAAAGGTGTCGGAATGTTATTTTCAGCTAAGCGGTCAGAATATCTTTCAAAAACTTTATCAAGCTTTGCAAGACGAATTGGGTCTAACCTTGGGGAAATGCTTGTGTCTAAAGTTCTTAGAGATGTTGATAAATTAACGGGTTTAGATGTTATAATGGCCACTTTTGTGTAGCTGTTTTCCATATCTTGCCCTGCATAGGGGTAAGATTTAATTAAAACGTTTTTAATGGCGTCATTTGGGGTAACGGATGTTATTGAATTGCTTGTTTCAGGCAACAAGAAATAATAAACGGTGTCTGTTTTTTTGATTATTTTAACAGGTTCATTATAAACTTTTTGAGTATATAAGCCTATATCATAGCTGTTTTCATCAAGCTTTGTAATTTCAATTTTTAATAAATTGTTTTTGTAATCTCCGCTTGCCGCAAAAAGGCCTTGTGTGCCAAAT